>DATIYI010000176.1:0-3613 GCA_035517695.1 Streptosporangiaceae bacterium | reverse complement strand
GGCGAGGGCTGGGCGTCGGCGGGCACGACGACGATGATGGACGATCAAGGACGCAAGATCAAATCAGACACGCCGCCACGAACCTGCCAAGCTCAACCAGCCTCAAACGCCCAGTTCAACTGACCCCGTGAATGGACACCTTCCTCGTCGACCTCCGGGAGCAGCGGACACAACAGCGTGGGCTGGCGCAACGGCCGCCCGGCGGCGACCAATCATTCTTGCGCCACATTCTGCCACCTTCCGCCAAGCCCAGAGGCGTAGGGAACTCGCCGAGGCGATCACCGATGTTAATAACGACATCTTCGGGCAGACACTCGCGAAGTTCGCAGGTAGGCCACAGGAGGGCGTCCGCTCGCATGTCGCAGGGTCGCAGGCTTGAATAACCGCCGGTGTGATTAAGCATTTCCTGATGATCGCGGCGCGCTGGCACGTTGCTACGGCTCAGTGCTCGCGCATCAGTTAGGCTGGCGCAGACCCCTTTCCTGGTGCAGGTCCCTCTGCGCCGACTTCGGTAACGCACGCCGGAAGCGGGATACGACCCCGTGACTTCTCAATCAGCTATTGTCCGAGTTGCCGCGGTCTGTCGTTGCTCACTGGCTCATCGAGATGGGCGCGCAAAGACATCGGGGCCGAAGCTCACATCGGTGAGGGGTGCGAGCAAGCCGTCGCGGTCGGGGCGGTAGAGACCATATCCGTGCTTCGCAAGCAGGTTGGCAACAGGTCGACGGTCAGTCCCGACAGCTTGTATGGACGTCGAATTCCATTCGAGTTGAATCAACCCTAATCGGCACTCGGACAGGGCTTGCTCACAGCCACGCAGTACATCGATCTCAAAACCCTCGACGTCGACCTTCATTCCTGCGACCGAGCGGTTCTGGACGATCGAATCGATGGTTGTCATAATGATCTCGATACCGCCCGTCGGATGCAGGCGATTGACGCAGTCTCCGTCGCTGGTGAACCGGGCGGTGCCAGAATCCGCGCCCGCTGCGGCCCGAATGGTAGTGATCGGGTATCCATTAAGCGCGACGTTCTCTTCGAGTAGCGCAAGCGTATCCTCGGCGGGCTCCAAGGCTATGACTTCTGCCCCTAGTTCGGCCGCCCAGATGGCGTAGCTGCCGATGTTGGCACCCACGTCGACGAAGAGATCCCCTGGCCGGAGACAATTTTGCCAAATTAGCATCTCTGGAATGTCGGGCGGATTGGCGTATACGACCTTTGATGCGCTGGTGCGATGCAGATCCACCCAGATAGCTGACCTTTTACCTAACCGGGCCAGCGTCCGTCGGTGCAGCACCCGCGCGCGGAACTGAAAGCCAGCCGCGCGTAGCAAGGCACGGGTGCGCTCTCCTTCATTCGAAGGGTGCTCCCATACGAACTTCACGACGTTTCTTGCGTCTGTGGCAGCCGGCGCTCTAGTCACGTAGGGATTATATGAGATAACTCTCCGTCATAGAGCTTCTTTAGCAAAGACGTCTGACCCGATTCCGTGAGTAGGTCGACGACACGACCGTGCAACGGACCGGGATCGCGGCGGCGCAGCTGCCCGTTGAGGACTTCCTGACCGGGCTGGACCGACAGCGCGCTGATGCGGCGGGCCAGCGGATCACTCCGGTGCCGGGGCTGGCGTCCACGACTGCGGCGGGCCCTGGCCCGGTGGATCACCCCGGCGCAATGGCAGGCTGTGGAGGCTGGCCTGGCGGTGGTAACCGGGCGGATACTGGCCCTGCTGGACGCGCCGAGGGCGGAGGCGCTGACCGAGGGGTCGGTCACCATCGACCCGGATACCACCGACATGGAGGTCTTACGGAAGCAAAAAAAATGCGACGTGACCTATAACCACCAGGGCCAGCGGGTCGGGCAGCCGCACGTGGCCGACTGGGCCGAGGCCGAGGTGGTGCTGGCCGCTGACCTGGGCGATGGCACTGATGACCCGCGCGCGACGGCGTCGGATCTGCTGCGCCGCGCGCTGGAGGCCCTGCCGCAGCGGGCACGGCAATCGGGCCGGGTGGCGATGCGGGCCGACGCAGGCTACTTCGCCGGGCAGCTGGCCCGCGTCGCCCACGACGCGCACATCAGCTTCGCGATCGGCGCCAAGCGGATCGCCCCGCTGTGGCGGCTGCTGGTCGGCATCGCCGAGGAGGACTGGAGCGACGCGATCGAGATGAACGGCGCGCAGGTTGCGGTGGCTGAGTATTGCCCGGACTGGTGGCCGGCGGACACCCGGCTGCTGATCCGCCGGGTGGCCCTCTTCCACCTCGGGACGCCGAGGTGAGCGGCTCATCCGCTCACCGCCGCTCCGGCCGGGTCGGCCTGCGCGTCGATGGCCTCGGCCACCCGCAGGGACTCCTCCGCCAGCCAGCCATCAGCCAGGTGCGGTAGATCCGGGTGGACTCGATCGAGGCGTGCCCGGCCCGGGCCTGGATGGCCTCCAGCGCCATCCGTGCCTCCCGCAGCCCGGTGAAGCAGGTGTGGCGGAGCATGTGGCAGGTCGCGCGGGCGAGCCCGGCGCGGGCCCGGGCACCGTCAAGGATCTCATCCAGCCCGGCGGCGGTCAGCGGCTGGCCCCGCCGGGGGCCCTTGAGGGCGACGAACACCTTCCCGGTGCCCGCGCCCGCCGGTCGCTCGTGGTCGAGGTAGTCGCCGAGAGCGGTGAAGAACCGGGCCGAGACCGGCGCGATCCGCTGTCGGCCGCCCTTGCCCTCGGCGACGAACAGGCCCCGCTCACCGGCGCTGACGTCGGCCAGACGCAGGCCCAGCACCTCGCAGCGGCGCAGCCCGCCGAGCAGCATCGCCAGCACCATGGCCCGATCGCGGGCGGTGCGCAGCGCCGCCAGCAGCGCGTCCACCTCCGTCGGGGCAAGGATGCGCGGCAGGGTGCGCGGGGTACGCGCCAGCGGCATCCCGCCCCGGCCCCGCCGTCCCGGACGGCGGCTGGCCAGCCCCTTGGGCACCGGATTGGCCCGCACGCCGCTGTCCTCCCGGGCGGCCAGGTAGCCGAACAGGCCCGACACGCTGGACAGGCGGCGGGCAATGGTGCGCGCCGCCAGGCCCGGCTCGCCGTCCTCCAGCCGGACCACCGTATCGCCCTTCCGGGGCGCCCGCTGGGCGGCCAGGAACGCGAACACGTCCGCCCTGGTCACCGCGGTCGGCTCCTTGCCCACGACCTCGAAGAACACCTTCAGGTCATAGGCCACAGCCAGCCACGTGCCGGCCCGCGCGCGAGCCGCCACGAAGGCCAGGTAGTCATCCAGCAGCCGATGGCCAAGCGTGACCACCTGGACCCCGCCGCCCGTCACCGAGCGGTCAAGGCACGGCGTGAACTCCAACGGGGTGGCTCCCTTCCGGCCGGGTGACACGACGCGCCACGCGATCATGTCACTGACTCTGGATCACCCGCATATAAAACACCTCACCCCCGCAGATGACGGTCCGCTACGCCGCTCTGGCCTCGTCGGCCCTGCGCACGGCTTATGAGGCCCTCCTGCCGGTTCCGTGGGCAGATTATTGATCATCTTCCGGGGAGGGCGGGGCGGAGGCCGCCGAGTGCGAGCATTGCCAGCCCGGTGAGGGCGGCGGGGTTGTGGAACCCGAAGGCCATCCGTGTGATGAC
>DATIYI010000175.1:0-6107 GCA_035517695.1 Streptosporangiaceae bacterium | reverse complement strand
CCGGGCTCGGTGACCCGCCTGTTCGACATTCCGGGGCTGGCCACCCTCGCACGCGGGCTGAAGTCGACCGCCGAGGCGCTGTATCTGCGCGATCACGTGCTCGAGCAGCTGGAACTGGCCTGCATCGACGAAGACCCGCAGATCGCCGCGGTATCCCATGCCCGGCTCCGCCCGTCACGATGAACACCAACATCGCCTCGCGCCGTCACCGTGAACACCATCACCTGTTGACTGAACTAATTCCGACGTTCCGGCATGTCAGCGCCGTGATCGGCGGATAGCGGTCCTACCGTCGGTGCCGTGTTCGACGACTTGGAGGACGTGCGGGATCTGTCGATGTCGGAGGTTTCGGCGGTGGGGTCGCTGTCGGCGACGGGATCGAAGTGGGAGCCGTACCGGTTGCTCGACCCGGAGGGGTGGCCGGTCGGGGCAGTCGCTGCATTCTTCAGCGACCTGCTCGCGGCCGGGCGCAGCGACGCGACGGTCCGCTCCTATGGGATGGACCTGCTGCGGTGGTTCCGGCCTGTTGACTGCACCAAGTCCTATCGGTGATCAGGTGATGCTGATCGTGATCGAGGAGTTGGTGTGGTCGAGCATGTGCGCCGGGCCCTGTTGGAGGGCTGTTGCTCGGTTCCGGTCGTCGGGTCGGTGGTCGCGCAGCGGACGGTGGATCTCCCGTTCGTCGTGGTGGACGCCGAGGGCCGGGAGGTGGAGTCGGTCAGTGCGTATTTGCGGGATCTGATGTTGGGTGATGCCAGCCGCTTGACGTGTCGCAGTTACTCGTTCGACCTGTTGCGGTGGCACCGGCTGTTGTGGATGTTGCAGATACCGTGGGAGAAGGCGACCGAGGGCGAGGTGGCGGTTCTGGTGGGCTGGCTGCGCCAGGCCCGCAATCCGCAACGCCGTCGTTGGTCGCCGGATTCGGCCCAGCCGGGATCGGTGAATCTCAAGACCGGCAAGCCATCGCTGCGAGCGGGCTATGCGCCCAAGACGATCAATCACGCGCTCACCGTGATCGGTAACTACTACTGCTTTCATGCTCGCTTCGGTGCCGGCCCGGTGCTCAATCCCGTTCCGACATCGGCGCAGCGCAGGCGGGCGCTGGCGCACCGCTCCCCGCTGGAGCCGGTGCCGGTGTTCGGCCGGGCCAGGTTGCGGCAGAAGGTGCCGATGCAGACACCGCGGGCGATACCCGATCACCGGTGGAATGAGTTGTTCGCGGAGATGGGCTGCGATCGCGACCGTGCCCTGCTGGAGTTCTACGTGTCTTCCGGTGCCAGGCCAAGCGAGTTGCTCGGGGTCGGCTTGGCGGACATCGACTGGGCAGGCCAGTTGGTATACGTGGTCAGCAAGGGAACCCGAGAGCGGCAGGCCGTGCCGGCGTCCCCGGACGCTTTTCGCTACCTCGGCCGCTACCTGGCCGCCGACGGGCTCCCCGCGCCTGGTCAGCCGGTCTGGCGCACCCGGCGCGGAAAGCAGAGGCCCTTGACCTACTGGGCGATGCGTCGCATCTTGCAGCGGGCCAACGAGAAACTGGGCACTAACTGGACTCTGCACGACGCAAGGCACACGGCGGCCACCAGGATGGCCAGCGACGACCGGCTCACACTGGCCGAGGTCCAAGCAATCCTGCGGCACGCGCACCTCGACACCACTGGCCGCTATCTGACCGCGCGGGTGGAGGACATGCACGACAAACTGGCCGAGCACTACAGTCGGCCCCGACCGCAGCGCGTCTACGCCGCAGGATACGACCCCGAGGACGTCAAGGCGGTGTTCGGTGGCTGACCTCGGTGGCGTGACCCGCCAGAGCACAAAGGGCCTCAGCCGTTTCGTCAGCGTGAATGCCGCGCTCGTGCCGACCCCAGCAGTCCCGCCGCGCCCTCGGGGCGATATGACCCGTGCCTCCGTCGAGGAGATCGCGCAGGCGGTGCGCACGACCTGGCCGACGAAGTCGACGGACAACAGATGGCGTCGAAGCCGCGGCGCGCGGGACCTGCTTCAGTATCTGAGCGAGTTCCCCGGCGAGACCTGGCAGCACCGGTGGCAGGCCAGTGGGTTCAACGAGCCAGGCCGCCCGGTGTCGGTCCTGCGGTCAGCTCCCCGGGATAGGAGTCAGATCGGGACCGGCGCCGCGTGCCTGTTCTGCTTGCGGGTCATCCAGCCGTCGCTGGAAGCGTTCCGGTCCAACCAATTCCTCTATTACGGCAGGCGGTTCCTCGTCGCTCAGAACGACCCGCTGCTGGACAAGTTCTGGGAACAGGTGCAGACCACCACGGTGAACCCGGTCCACCACGGCACCGCGCTGTTCGACGTCGCGGTCGCCCTGACCACGCAGGGTATCGCCCTGGCCGATCTGACCCCTGCAGCTTTCCTGCACTACGCCTGGGAGTGCCGCCGCCAGGGGCTGGTGCTCGGTGCCCGCGGCGCGGGCAGCCGATTCCCGGGGCATCTGGCGTGGCAGGCGCTGCACGGGATGGGACATTTCCCGCCGCAAGGGCCGGCGACACTGAAGGCCGCGTTACTGACCGGCCGGTTGACCGTGCAGGAGATGGTCGACCGCTATCCGATTCGCCATGCCGGCGTCCGGGAACTGCTAATCGCCTACCTGCAGCGCCGCCAGCCCGAGGTGGATTACTCAACGCTGGACAACCTCTCACGGCACCTGGCCAGCCACTTCTGGGCCACGATCGAGAAACTCGCCCCAGACCAGGCAGACTTGCGCATCGACGGCGAGCTCTACCGGCAGTGGCGTGAGCAGGTCGCGGTCCGGGCCGACGGGAAAGGACGCCGCGAGTTCGAGCCGATTCTGCGCGCCATCCGGGCCTTCTACGCCGACCTGCAAGCCTGGGCTGCCGCCGAGCCCGAACAATGGGCGATTTGGGTCGCGCCCTGCCCCGCATCCGATGCGGAAGTCCGCGGTTTCGGGGTCCGCAAACGGCGCGTCAAGGAACGGATGGACGACAGGACTCGGCAACGCCAACCGCTGCTGAGCACACTTGTGGAATATATGGAGGCTCGATACGAGCACCTGCGCGCCCTGCTGGAGTACGCCGCCGCGGCGGGCGGCGGGGATACGTTCATCCTCGACGGCCGTGCCTATCAACGTTTGTGGAGCCGGGTCGACGAACGGCGGATCAGGCTCGGCGGAAATGCGAATGTGCGCCTTTTGGACCAGACCACGGGAAAGCGCATAAACGCTACGTCAGCCGAAGACGCGGCGTTCTTCGAGTGGGCAATCGTGGAAGTTCTCCGTCACACCGGGATTCGGATCGAGGAGGCACTCGAGCTCACCCATCTCAGTATCCGGCAATACCAGCGGCCCAACGGCGAGATCATCGCCCTGCTCGTGATCGCGCCCTCCAAAAGCGATCGGGAACGCGTCATCCCCATGTCCGCCGAGTTGTTCAGCGTCATCGCCGGGATAATTCGTCGCCACACACAACATGGTCAGGCCGTCCCGCTGCTGTCACGTTATGATCCACACGAGCGTCAAGCCAGCCCGGCGATGCCGTTCCTGTTCCAGCGCAAGATCGGGACGAACCAAGAGGTCATCTCCCCGGCCACCGTGGTGAACATGCTGCGTCGACGCTGCGAGGAACTCGCCGGACACCATCCCGGCTTCCGCGCTGCCTGTTTCACTCCGCATGATTTTCGGCGATTGTTCGCAACGGATCTGGTGAACAACGGATTGCCGATTCACATCGGAGCCGCCTTGCTCGGCCATTTGAATTTGGAGACCACGCGCGGGTACGTCGCGGTGTTCAACGAGGATGTCGTCCGCCATTACCAAGAATACCTTGGACGTCGCCGCCGCACTCGCCCTGACGACGAGTACCGGAAAGTCGCCAAGCAAGAATGGGTGGAGTTTGAGACACACTTCGACAAGCGGAAGGTTGAATTGGGCGGCTGCGCGCGACCATATGGAACTCCTTGTCAGCGCGAGCACGCTTGTATTCGCTGTCCGATGCTCAATATCAATCCGAAAATGCTTTTCCGGCTCGATGAAATCGAGAAAGACCTGCTGGACCGCCGGGCTCGCGCCGAACGCGAAGACTGGCTCGGTGAGATCGAAGGCATCGACCTGACACTCGGCTTCCTCCGACAGAAGCGGGAACGAACCGAGCGACTTGCCCGAATCGTTCCGGCCAGCTCCAGCCCTACGATGCTCACCCTCGGGCCGCCGCCACCGAAACCGAACTAGGCACGGCCAGAACGGCTTTCGCCAGAACTCGGGTTCGAACAGCTCTTCGCCGTCACCGACGCCGTGCAGGAACACCAACCGCTCCAGGTCCAGCACAGATTCTCGATCGGATAGCCGTCCGCGGCGGCGAACCTGGCGAACGACTACCGGACAGCCGGGTCGGCGTTCGCCAGCCAGTCGTCGAGGAACTGCAGCATCTCGGCCAGTCCCATCCCGTCTTCGAGCGAAAGCTTGATCTCGGGCACCGACCAACCCTGTCACACCGCACGGCGGGTCCACTTGCATAGTGCAGAGAAGGTTCTTGTGGGCGGTCGAGGTGGCGTGGAACCACGCCACTCGAGCCGAGGCACGCGACTTCGCCCGCTGGGTTGGGATCGCCGACAAGCCCCGCCGTCCCAGCGTTGACGCGGGCATCCCGAACCCGGTGACGGGGAAACCCAAGCCGGGCAACAAGTATGCGGCCAGCACACGAGGCCACAGCGAGAGCGTGCTGCGAGGGTTCTACGAGTTCCACCGCGAGGCCGGGTCGGGGCCGATGGTCAACCCGTTCCCGCTGGCACGCCGACAGCGGCGGGGGCACGCCCACCACAATCCGATGGAGCCCTACCGTAACGAACGGTCGGGGCTCTACCGGCCGCGGCACGTCCAGCGGGCGCCGCACAGTATCCCGGATGGGAAGTTCAACGATCTGTTCGCCCAGCTTTCGTCGCATCGTGACCGAGCCCTGGTCGCGTTCTGGGTGTCCTCGGGTGCGCGGGCCTCAGAGCTGCTCGGCTGCCGCCACCGCGACGCCGACCCGGGTCAGCAGCTGATCACGGTGGTGCGCAAGGGCACACGGGCGGTCCAGCAGGTGCCGGCCTCGCCGGATGCGTTCGTGTGGTTGCGGTTGTATCAGGCGCAGACGCGCGGCCTGGTCTCGGCCAAGGTCGACGACCCGTTGTGGTGGACATTGCGGCGACCGTTCCGGCCGCTGACCTACCACGCCGCCTACCGGATGTTCTGCCGGGCCAACGCCGGGCTCGGAACGAACTATTCGCTCCACGATCTTCGTCACACCGCTGCCTACAGGATGGCCCGCGACCCTGCGATGCCGCTGACCGACGTGCAATGGGTCCTCGGCCATGCCCTGCTTAGCACCACACAGATCTACACGACGCCGCTGCCCGAGGACGTGATCACCGGGGTGCTCGCCCACCATGCCCGCCGCGCTGCCCAGGCTGCACCGTCGTCGTCAGCAAGCCTGCCGGTGGTCTCCTATCGGCCGGAGACGCTGAACATTCTGTTCGGGAAGGGCACGGCGTGACCGCGCAAACCCTGACCACGGCCCGGACCGGACGTCGGCTCGGCCCCGCCGCAGTGGCGCTGCTGAGGCAATTCCCGCCCCGCCGACCGGAATCGAGCTGGCCGGGCACCGAGCACTCACGCGAGCAGGTGTCAACGCGGCTGCTCGCGCCGCCGTTCGTCCTCGACGCTCCCGGCTCACAGGCCCGCCGGCGCGCCGGCATCGGCAAGATCCTGCGCTGGCTGGAGCAACATCCCGGGCAGACATGGCAGGACCGCTGGCTGGTCAGCGGCGCCGATGCGGCCGGCAACATCGCGTGGCGGCACCGCGTGATCGACTGGCTGCGGCGCGACGGCACGGCCTATGCGCGGGAGAAAAACGACTTCGACGCCCTGGGCTGCGCCATTCTCGTGCTGATCAGCGGGGAAGTGATCCGGCCGAGCCTGTCGTGGCTATTGACACAGGGAACGGTGCAGATCCTGACTGCCGAGATGGCCCGCAGCCGGGATTCGGAAGGATTTGCGGAGTTGGTGTCGGTGTGCCGCACCGACCCCGCAAACGCCCACACCAAAAACAGCGCGCTGTGCCGGATCGCCACCATCATGGCCGCCAAGGGCGGCG
>DATIYI010000174.1:0-13726 GCA_035517695.1 Streptosporangiaceae bacterium | reverse complement strand
CCCGCGTGCCCCGTGGTTACCTGCCCCGTGGTTACCTGCCCCGTGGTTACCTGCCCCGTGGTTACCTGCCCCGTGGTTACCTGCCCCGTGGTTACCTGCCCCGTGGTTACCTGCCCCGTGGTTACCTGCCCCGTGGTTATCTGCGCTGTGCCCAGCCACGGCCTACCGCCGATCCAGTGGGTGATATGGCGCGGGCTGTGGCCGGTATCGAAACCGCCGCTGCCTCGACCCGCGCTATTCATCGGGCGCTTCCTTCCTCCCTGTTACCCCAGCCCCTGTTGCCTCAGCCCCCGTTGCCTCAGCCCCCGTTGCCCCAGCCCCCGTTCCCTCAGCCCCTGTTCCCTCAGCATTGACCGCAGTGATCGCCTCGACCAGGATGCTGAGGCCCTCCTTCGCCTCCGCCTCCGACAAGACCATCGGCGGCGCCATCCGCAGCGTGTTTCCTGCCAGCCCGCCCTTCCCGACCAGCAGCCCGCGCGCACGGGTCTCTTCGAGCACCCGAGTGGCCAGCCGCGGGCTCGGCGCGCCGGTGCCAGGTTCGACGAGATCCACGGCGAACATCAGTCCCTTGCCGCGAATGCCGCCGACGGCAGGCAGCCGCCCGACCTGCTCGCGCAGCCCTTCGATGATCAGCCGGCCCAGCGCGCGCGCGTTGGCCTGCAGGTCGTGGTCGAGCACGTAGCCCAGGGTTGCGGCCGCCGCCGTGGTGGCCAGCGGGTTGCCGCCGAAGGTCGATATCCCCGCGGCGGGCAGGCCGTCCATCAGCGAGCCGCGGGCCACCACGCCACCGATCGCGAAACCGTTGCCCAGGCCCTTGGCGAACGTCATGATGTCAGGGGTCACACCGTGGTTGCCGATCCCCCAGAAACTGTCGCCGGTCCGGCCCCACCCGGTCTGCACCTCGTCGGAGACGAACAAGATTCCGTGGGCGTCGAGCACCTCTTTGTACGCACCAAACAGCCCGTCAGGCGCCATGGTGAACCCGCCAACGCCCTGCACGGGCTCGGCTATCAGGCAGGCGACGTCGCCGGCCGTCGCCGTGGCGAGCACGTACCGCAGATCCGCGACGCAGGCCGCGATGTACTCGCCGTCGGTCAGGCCGGCGAAGGCCGGTAGCTGCCGGTCGGCGCCGTGCAGGTAGTGCACGTTGACCGGGGAAAGCGATGACGGTTTCCAGCCGCGGTTACCAGTGATCGCTACGGCGCCGAACGAGCGGCCGTGGTAGCTGCCCCGCATCGCAAGGACCTGGTCACTGCGGCGGGCGCAGGTCGCGAGCAGCAGCGCGGTCTCGTTCGCCTCGGTGCCCGAGTTGACGAAGTAGACCTTGGCGTCCTCGATGCCGGACAGCCGGGCGACCTTCTCGGCCAGCTCGACCTGTTGCCTGATGAGGTACAGCGTGGAGGTGTGCACGATGCCGGTGGACAGCTGGCGCTGGACCGCCTCGCGCACCTCACGGACGTTGTAGCCGATCATGTTGGTGAGGATGCCGGCGAAAAAGTCCAGGTAGCTGCGGCCGCCGGAGTCGGTGATTCGGCTGCCCTCGCCGCTCACCAGCTCGATCGGGTGCTCATAATAGAGGGCCGCCCAGTCCGGCATAACAGCGCGGTGACGGGCGAGAAGATCAGAGTCTGCCATCTTCTTAGTCTGCCGGGCCACGCAGGCGCTGCCAACTGACGAAGTGTAACGCATATTCGCTCTCTGCTTACAATATGTATAAAAATTGATGCATAACGGCTGTCGCGGCGCGGACCACGGCTGCACGTGGCACACCCACCGGGTGACATCCGGGGGAAGGGACGCACCCATGCCGCCAAGGCTCGCCGAGGTACTGGCCCTGTACCGGTCGGTCGCGGCAAGCCCGAGGTGCTGGCCGGCGCCGACGGGCTCGACGCACCTGTGCGCTGGGTTCACGCGATCGACCACCCTGGCGCTTTGCCCGCCTGTTCGAAGACCAGCGTGAAGAGCCTGGAGCGCCAGGCCCATCGCACAGTCCTGGCAGGAATCCTCGCTCCCGCCTATGCGGACCCCGAGGACGCTGCGTTCCGTACCCGCGCGCTCGGCGTGCCCGTCTGCCCTGTCGGCGCCGGCTGCCCTGTCGGCGTCGGCTGCCCTGTCGGCGCCGGGCTCGATCGAGCGGGCACCGGGCTACCCGCGCGACGCGACGCGGGTACTGATCGGGTCATAGGGCGCCAGCTGGGGCTGCTGCCGGTTGCGCCGTGCGGCTACCGACGGCCGTCCGGGCCCCCGCCGAAGCCACTTTGCCGCCCACTGACCTGCGAGACCGCAGGATCCAAAGCCATCATGGGTATCGTCGCATCGCCCTGATGCGGTTCTTGCCGCGCCACCAGAACGCGCTCGCGGCTACGCGTCCGCTTGAGTTGTTCTTCCTGCACAGCCCGGACCTTCAGACCTCGGCACCTGGCTCGGGCACCATCGTCGGCGTCGACCGGTTGAGCGTCTCTCCCTGGAAGAAGGCGGGCTGAGTGAACCGCAAGGCGATCATCACAGCGACGCCAATCAGCAGCGTGACGAACGCGATCATGAAGACCCCGCCGATCCGCCAGTACGGCGGGAAGGGCATCAGCCACGACGTGTAACTGTTGCCTGTGGCCACGTCCCAGTCGCTCCACAGGCTCCAGATCCCGGCGCCGTACAGCATGACACCGCCAAGAGCCGGCAGGATGCCACGCATCCACAGGTCACGTGAGCTGCGCAGCAGCGACGCGCGGTAATACCAGATGCAGGCGAAGCCGGTCAGGCCGTAGTAGAAGGCGATGTAAAGCCCGATCGCGGTGACCGCGTCGGGGATCAGGTTCCCGCCCGAAAGGTAATTCACTGGGACGTAGAAGGCGATCGACACCGCGCCCATGACGATTGTCGACACCGTCGGCGTGAGGTAGCGGCCGTGCATCTTCTTGAACATCGCAGGCAGCGCCTTGTAGACGGCCATCGACAGGGTGGTACGTGCGGTCGGCAGGATCGTCGTCTGGGTGGAGGCGGCGGCGGAGCTGAGCACCATGAGGATCAGGAGGTGGCTCAGGAACGAGCCGAAGCCCGACGTGCCGAATACCGCGCCCCCGAGCACGGAGAGCACGTCGCCGGAGTTGTTGGGATTCGCGAGGCCGATGCCTGTGGTGCCGACCCCGGCGAACGACTGGGCTGAGACGATCACAAGCGCGTACGTGACGAGCAGCAGGATGGTCGAGATGATCGCGGCCTGGCCGGGCGTCTTGTCGCGCTCGGCGGTCTCCTCGTTGATCGAGACCGCGGTGTCCCAGCCCCAGTAGATAAACAGCATCAGCACAAGGCCGGAAACGAACGCCGATATGTGCGCGTGGAACGGATTGAACCAGGACAGCGTCGGGGTGATCGAGGTGGCGGGGTGGTGGCCGGTGCCGACCTTGATCAGCGCGACGATCGAGAGCGCGAGCAACATGACGACCTCGATGCCGAGCAGTGCCTTCTGGAAGTTCGCCGAGACCTCAATGCCGCGGTAGCAGATGTAGGTCATGGCGATGATCCACAAGATGCCGACGAGCAGCACCCAGCCGCTTGTCGGGTTGGCGCCGATGCTTTTCGCGTTGAAAAGCAGGAATACGTACTGGCCCGCGACCTGCGCGAGGCTCGCCATGACGAGCACGTCGGCGGCGACGATCCCCCATCCGCCCAGCCACCCGGTCCGCGGACCGAACGCCCTCGTGGCCCAGGTGAAGGTGGTGCCGCAGTCCGGGTCTGCCTTGTTCAGCTCGCTGTAGCCGATCGAGGTCAGGAACATCGGGATGAACGCGAGCACGGCCACGGCCGGTGACTGAAGGCCGACCGCGACGACGACCAGGCCAAGGGTGGCCGCGAGGCTGTAGGCGGGCGCCGTCGATGCGACTCCGATGACGATGCCGGACACCAGCCCGATCGCACCGGTCTTGAGGCCCTTCTCCGCGGGCCGATCGACCGGCACGGACGCTTGATCGCGGACGCTCATGGCGTCCCCCTCCCCTTCGTGCCCGCACCCTCCTGGAGATCCGGACGCAACTTGGCCGAACGGTAACGCGCCCGACTGATCATGGCAACCTCCGCGCAGGTCAGAAAGCGTACGAGAGCGAAAAATGGTCGGCCGCGGGCTGGCGGCGTGTCGGGTGGGCGGGTGCGTGGGTGGGTGCACGAGTCGGGGCCGAGACCGATCCCGCAGGGGTTCGCAGCGACCGGTCGCGGCGGCCCTCGGGTGGCGTCCGGCCCGCGTCACGGACCTGCCGAGCGACCCGCCCCAGGGCTATTGGCCGCACGAGCTTCGGCATCACTGACGGGTATATGTGTGCTTTCAGTACCCATGGCCTGGTCCATGCCGATCTCGGCCCTCCCGGCGGTCAGCCCCCGATGTAGCTCATGACGTGCTTGACGCGGGTGTAGTCCTCGAACCCGTACATCGACAGGTCCTTGCCGTAGCCGGAATGCTTGAAGCCGCCGTGCGGCATCTCGGCGACGATCGGAATGTGCGTGTTGATCCAGACGGCGCCGAAGTCGAGCCCGCGCGCCATCCGCATGGCGCGGCCGTGGTCTTTTGTCCAGACACTCGCCGCAAGGCCGTACTTTACCCCGTTCGCCCAGCTCAAGGCCTCGTCCTCGGAACTGAACCGCTGAACGGTGATCACCGGGCCGAAGATCTCATCCTGAATCATCTCGTCGTCCTGCCGCAGCCCGTTCACGACGGTCGGGGCGAAGAAGAAGCCGCGGTCGCCTACCCGCTGGCCACCGGTGACCACCTGGGCGTGGCCCGGGCGGCGGTCCACAAAGCCCTGCACGCGGGCAAGCTGGTTCGCGTTGTTGAGCGGACCGTAGTCCGCGTCGGGCACATCGAGCCCGCCGACCTTGGTGCCGCGCGCCTGCTCAGCGAGCGCCGCGACGAGGTCGTCGGCGACGGCAGGACCGGCGAGCACCCGGGTCGCCGCGGTGCAGTCCTGACCTGCGTTGAAGTACGCCGCGCCGGCGATCCCGGCCGCGGTGGCCGCCAGGTCGGCGTCGTCGAACACGATGACCGGTGCCTTGCCGCCAAGTTCGAGGTGCACGCGCTTGAGGCCGGGCGCGGCGGCCGTGGCGACCTCGACTCCCGCGCGGACCGAGCCGGTGATCGACACCATCTGCGGGATCTCGTGCGAGACGAGAGCACGGCCGGTGTCGCGGTCACCGCAGACCACGTTGAACACGCCAGGGGGCAGGAACTCCGAGGCGATCTGGGCGAGCAGCAGGGTGCTCGCCGGCGTCGTGTCAGAGGGCTTGAGAACCGTGGTGTCACCGGCCGCGAGCGCGGGCGCGAACTTCCAGACCGCCATCATCATCGGGTAGTTCCACGGCGTCACCTGGGCGCAGACCCCGACCGGCTCGCGGCGGATCATCGAGGTGTGGTCGCGCATGTACTCCCCCGCCGCGCGCCCTTCGAGCAGCCGCGCCGCCCCGGCGAAGAAACGCAACTGGTCCACGACGGGCGGTATCTCCTCCGACATGGTCAGCGCCACCGGCTTCCCGGTGTTCTTGCACTCGGCCGCGACGATCTCGTCGGCACGCGCCTCGACCGCGTCGGCGAATTTCAACAGGGCGAGGCTGCGCTCGGCGGGCACGGCGTCACGCCAGAGCCCGAACGCGGACGCGGCGGCGCGCAGCGCGGCGTCAACGTCCTCGGGTCCTGACACCGGAGCCTGCGCGTAAACCTCGCCAGTCGACGGGTCGATCACGTCGCTCGTGCGCCCGGATTTGGCGTCGACGTACTCGCCATTGACGAAGTTACGCAGGGTGCTTGTCACGATAGGCCTCCTCGCACGCGGCTGATCAAAAGCCCGCGCAGCCAGCACGTACTGGTCTGGTCAGGCCGGGTCTTGAACTTTTGCAGATCATCGCAGCAGGTGCAAGCGATTCCGTCGTCCAGTTAGCTGATCGCAACGGAATCAGTTGACATTTTAGCGACGCGTGGCACGATTGCCCAGCGAGGAGGCATGCGATGGCCCACACCCCCGGGACCACCCCAGCCGCTGGCGAACTGGATGGGCAGCTGGCCCCTGACAAGGGGCGCAGACGCGTCGGCACGGCCAGCACCGGTGGCACTCAGGCCCGAATCCGCACGCTCGCGCCCGCTGTGGTGCTCGACGGAACCTCGATGCAGATCATCGAACAGCTGCAACAGGACGGCCGCCGGTCATACGCGGCGATCGGCAAGGCCGTCGGCTTGTCCGAGGCGGCCGTTCGGCAGCGGGTTCAGCGCCTGCTCGAGGCGGGAGTAATGCAAATCGTCGCGGTTACCGACCCGCTCACCCTCGGCTTCGGCAGGCAATGCATGATCGGGATCAAGTGCGGAGGTGACCCGGCGAGCGTCGCCAACGACCTGGCGGGTATGGAAGAAATCGACTACGTCGTCATGATCGCGGGCTCATTCGACCTGCTCATCGAGGTCGTGTGCGAGGACGACGATCACCTGCTGGAAATCCTGAGCCGGGTGCGGACGGTCCCGTCGGTGACGAGCACGGAGACTTTCGTCTACCTCAAGCTCCGCAAGCAGACCTACTCCTGGGGGACCCGATGACAGATCCGCATGGCGCCCAGCCGACGCCCGGTCACCAGCCAACGCCCCGTTACCAGCCGGGTTGCGGTCAATCGACAGGTCTTTCCGCCGCCGCCTTGCAGGAAGCGGCCAAGCGGAATCTTTGGTTGCACTTTACCCGGATGTCCGCATACGCCGGCGGCGACATCCCGCTGATCGTGCGCGGCTCCGGGCCGTACGTTTTCGATCAGCATGGCAAGCGGTATCTCGACGGGCTGTCCGGGTTGTTCGTCAGCCAGATCGGGCATGGCCGCAGGGAGGTCGCAGAGGCCGCGGCGCGGCAGGCATGCGAGCTCGCGTACTTCCCGCTGTGGTCCTACGCGCACCCGCGGGCCATCGAACTCGCCCAGCGCCTCGCCGACCGAGCGCCCGCCGATCTTGACCGGGTGTTCTTCACCACGAGCGGATCCGAGGCGGTCGAGTCCGCCTGGAAGCTGGCGAAGCAGTACTTCAAGGCGGTCGGCGAGCCTGACCGCTACAAGGTGATCAGCCGTGACATCGCCTACCACGGCACGTCGATGGGCGCGCTGGCCATCACCGCGCTCAGCGGGATCAAGATGCCGTTCGAGCCACTGCCGCCTGGCGGCGTCCGGGTGCCGAACACGAATTTCTACCGCGCGCCTGACTTCGTCTCCGCCGACCTGGCCACGTTCGGCAGGTGGGCGGCCGACGAGATCGAGCGGGCGATCCTGCGTGAGGGCCCGGAGTCAGTCGCGGCCGTGTTCCTCGAGCCTGTGCAGAACTCCGGCGGCTGTTTCCCGCCCCCGCCAGGGTATTTCCAGCGGGTCCGCGAGATCTGCGACAGGTACGGCGTGCTGCTCGTATCGGACGAGGTCATCTGTGCCTTCGGCAGGCTGGGCCACTACTTCGGCGCGGAGCGTTATGGATACAAGCCCGATATCATCACGTTCGCAAAGGGCGTGACGTCCGGCTACGCCCCGATGGGCGGCATGCTGATCAGCGAGCACCTGATGGAGCCATTCGCCGCGGGCGCCGGCACCTTCCTGCACGGGGTCACGTTCGCCGGCCACCCGGTCTCGGCGGCGGTCGCGCTCGCCAGCCTCGATGTGTTTGAAAAGGAAGGCCTGCTCGAGAACGTGCGGGCGAACGAGGGAGCGTTCCGCGCGACGCTGGAGGCGCTCCACGACCTGCCGATCGTCGGCGACGTGCGCGGCGACGGTTACTTCTACGGGATCGAACTGGTCAAGGACAAGGCCACCAAGGCCACGTTCGACCACGACGAATCAGAACGGCTGCTGCGAGGGTTCCTCTCTCAGGCACTGTTCGACGCCGGCCTGGTGTGCCGGGCCGACGACCGCGGTGACCCGGTCGTTCAGCTAGCGCCACCCCTGGTGTGCACACAAGAACACTTCGATGAGATGGAGCAGATCCTGCGGTCGGTGCTGACCGAAGCCTGGAGCCGGATCTGACCTTCCGGCCCTGGTCAAGGCCAGCGCCCTGCTCCACCCGTGCCAGCGTGCCGCGCCGTGCTCGCCTTGCTTGCCCGGTTCGGCACGCTGGCACGATGTGCCCGCCTTCCCGTTTCGGCGTGTTCGCTCAGCTGGCCCCCGGCCTGAAGCACCGAGAACATGCAAACAATGCACTAAACCTTACCCGCAAGGCCGCCAGCGGGCCGGACGACTCACTGCTCGCTGGCGCCGATTTCTCTTGAGTACGTGGTCCTTTGACTGGGTGACCCATTGAGTAGGTGATCCCTTAAGTACGTAGTCCCTGCGGGGGGCCACCGTGGGGCCACCGACATTGGCGGACACCCGGAACGAAGCCGCCGTTGCGAGTGTTCCCAGCCGCTCCAAGCGCGCCGCGTCCGGAGCGCCCGGCCAGTCGTCAGGGCGTCGTCGACGAGGAGCCGTTGCCGGCCGCTGAATCCCCGGCCTGCTGCGCCTTCGCGGCCTTCGCGGCCCGACGCCGTTTGATCCACATCCAGACAAACACTGCCACCTCCGTTGAGTACCCTGGCCTCCGCCGCGGACCGGCACTACAAACCCGGCGGCCGAAATTGTGGGTGCTTGCCGCTAAGGCTACGTTCGCGGAATAAAACGGGCAATGCATTTCCGAAGGTCGGCTGCTATTGCGAAACTGGCCGTTCGCCTTGTACCGGATTCGTGCCGAGCGGCGGTCCGCCCGCCAGCATGCGAGCGGGTCCAGACGGCAGCGCACGATTTGCTTCGATCCGCCCGTTCGTCAGCAGCTCAGCTGGGCGTATCCGCGCCGTACCGCGTCGTCGAGCAGGCAGGCGTCCCACGGCCAGGATCCTGCGGCGAGCGCGTCGGTTTCCGGTACCCCAGCCGCGTGCAGCCGATGGATCTGGCTCGCGACCTGGCCCAGTTCCTCGCCCTGGCTTGCCACGAACGCTGCATCTACGTGCGGGCCGTGGCCGGGCACGACCACGGCTCCTTCGGCCAGGCCAGATAGGGCCCGCGCCGCTCGGGGCCAGTCGAGCGGGAAGCTGTCAGGGCCGAATGCGGGCGGTGCGGACGATTCAATGAGATCCCCGGCGAACAGGACCGCCTGTGCGGGTTCACGATCCGTGCCCGTGGCGACGCTGGCTACCAGATCGTGCCTGGTGTGGCCGCGGCCGAGGTAGCTGAAGTGCACCTGCCGGTCGCCGAGGTCGGCTGCCGCCGACTCGGCGACAAGCTCGTCCGGCCATGCGAGCTCGAGCGACGCCATATCGGACCTGTAGGGCTCGCTGCGCGCGGCGAGGAACTCCTTTTGCTCCGCGAGCGTGCCGGCCGCATCGCGGGGCATCTGCGCCTGCGCCACAATCCGCGCGCCCGCAAACACGGCGTTACCGAACCAGTGATCGAAATGCGCGTGCGTGTTCATTACCCAGCGGACCGCATCCGCGCCGCCCGGTAGCTCGGCCAGGTCCGCGCGGAGCGTACGTGCCTCGCGCGGGGACGACAGCGTGTCGACCAGGAGCAGCCCGCCCGCGCCCGCGATCACTCCGACGTTCACGTCCCACGCCGGGTACCGCCGGTACCACACGCGGTCGCCAACCTCGATCCACGCCACGCCGACAGCTTGCCACGGCAGATCGCGCTGACGTTCCGCGGCTCGAGGCCAGTCGAGCGGGAAGCCGTCGGACCGACGGGCGGCGCGGGGTGGCTCGCGCCCGGGGCAGTCGTCCACCCAGTACTGGCTCACGGGTCGGCGACCGCCGGGATCCCCGCGGACCTGCGGTTAGGAGGTGGCCGACGGCATGAGACCGTACATGGGTGCCAAGCCGCTTGCCTGTCGACGGCCGGACGTTGCTCGCTGGAGCGTGTTACATCGCGTCCGCGGCGGTGTGCTGCGTGCTCGCGAGCAACGGCCACGCACCGTTCGGTGACCTGCACATCTACCGCGCGGGTGGCGCGGCGGTGCTGCACGGCGCTCGGCTCTACGACCTGCGGTTCGCCTGGAACCTCGGCTTCACCTACCCGCCGTTCGCCGCGCTCGTTTTCACCGCGTTCGCCGCGATGCCGTGGCCTGTGGTGCCGCCGGTTGTCACCACGATCAGTGTCGTCCTGCTTCCGGTAACGTTCTGGCTCGCGCTCCGGCTGCCACGCGGGCCACGCGCGCGACGCGGGCCACGCGTGCCATGCGCGCCGCATGGACCGCTCGGGCAGCTTGAGGACCACCGTGCCGCCACCCTCGCGCTCGCCGCAGCGACCGCGGCGGTCTGGCTGGAGCCGGTCCGGACCAATCTTGCCTATGGCCAGATCAACCTCGTGATCACGGCGCTCATCCTGTACGACCTCAGCAGGAGAGACTCGGCAAGGCTGAAGGGCGCGGCCATCGGGCTGGCGACCGGGCTCAAACTCACTCCGGCGATCTTCGTCCTGTATCTGGCCGCGACCCGCCGCTATCGCGCCGCCGCCGTGAGCGCCGGCACGTTCTCCCTGACGGTTTTGGCCGGATTCGCCGCCGCCCCATCGGACTCGGCCAGGTTCTGGGCGGGCACTTTCGTTAACCCGGCGCGTATCGGCAGGGTCGAGAACGCCGCGAACCAGAGCCTGCGCGGCGCCCTCGCGCGGGTACTGCACACGGCGAACGTTCAGCCATGGTGGCTCCCCGCAGCCGTCATCGTGGGCCTGGCCGGTCTAGGCCTCGCGGTGGCCGCCGCGCGCGGCGGCGACGAGGCCGCCGGATTTTCGCTCTGCGCGATTACCGCCCTGCTGGTTTCGCCGGTCTCTTGGTCGCACCACTGGGTGCTCGCCGTCCCCGCGCTGCTGCTTTGTGCTGTCAGCGGCTGGCGCGGCAGGTCACGCCGGCTGATCGCGGCGGCGACAGTCCTCGCCGTGGCCGGCTGGTCCAGGATCATCTGGCAGGTGCCCATCGGCCAAGGCCGGCATGCTGAACTGCGTCTGGATCCACTCCAACTCGGCTACAGCGACGCCTACGTGGCCGCCGGCCTCGCCGTGCTCGCGGTCGCGGCCTGGCGGCTGGCCCCCGGGCGGCTGGTCCCGCCGCGGCTGGCCGGAGCATCGAGAAGGGTCGGGGAGCACACGCATGACCGCAGTGACACCGATAGCGATGTGGTCACCGCCGCGCACCATCTCGGCGGCGCTGATGAGGTCGATGAGGTCCTGGGAGAGCCGCGCTGACACGGTCGCCGGACGAACCGCTGCACGCCTCCCACCCCGCCAGCACCACGGTCAGCCATCCTGGCCGCGACGAGGTCATCGCGAGCCAGCCGGCTGCCGCCCGCTGTGGACCTGCTCACGACGGGACCTATCGCCGGCGGCTGGACATCCTAGCGGAGCTCAGTCGGTGTCTCCTGACGCCCTGCCCATGATCGCGGTGGGAGCCGCATCCCGGACCGCCAGCAACCCACCGCGATCATTACAGCTGCGGATCAGCAGAACACGTAGCCCTTGCTGGTGCCATTCCAGCCGCACGTGTCGACTGTCGCGCCATGCGCGTCGCGCACCGTGGCCGTGTCACCGGTGTTGTTCCACACATACGACCGCCGACCCCAGTACAAGTTCACTGCGTTGTTGCGGCCCCTGCCGGTATGAATAAGGACGACCTTGCCGGGCCTAAGAGCGAAACGCCTGAACCTGTAGATGTGATGTTGCCTGTCACGCAGCGTCCAACCGGTCAGCGATACCGGATGTCGGCCGCGGTTCGTCAGTTCCACATACTCCCTGTTGAGCTGGGCGTTGGAACGCGTGTCCGGCCCGGGCGGGTTGTAGTAGACCTTGTAGATCTTGACCGGCGACGGGGGCGGCGGAGCCGTCGCGCCAGCCACTCCTGTCACGCTAGCGAGCACCGTCACTGTTGTGATCGCAGCTGCGCCGGTCAGCGCTGCAAGTTTGCGCGCGCCTAAGAACATAAATCCTCCTTGCGATCGGTTCACGATGAGCCCGCCGCGCAGGCCCCAGTGGCCTTTCGGAGCACCACAACAACAAGGGGACGCACTAACCGCTCCGGAAGGTGACCGCGTGCACACGCAAACTTGCGGAAATTATCCTCGCAAAAGCTGCCTGACCGGACATTTGCCGTCGATTTCCGGTTGCGGCAGCCGGACAGTCTCACCCTCAACGGGTGATGACGCTAAGTGTTTGATTTGTCACGTTAATGGTATGACACAGGCACGCGACCGGGCAGACCGGGGCGCGCAAGGCGGGCCGGGCGCGCGAGGCTCTTTCCGGAGCAGGCGGCCCTCGGTGCGCCTCATCCTGATCCTCGTACTCGCCGCCGCCGTCATCGCGTTCATCGCGGGGAATACCAAGCAGACATCGATCCGCGTAATTGTGCCGGTCGTCACGATGCCGCTGTGGCTCGCGCTCGTCGGTACCGCGGCCATCTCGCTGCTCGTCGGCTGGCTGCTGGCCCGGCGCAAGTGACCGAGCCACCCTGTCATAGTGGAACCGGCCGCGTCGAAATTCGTTCCGACGTACGCGCGGGAGTGCGACGACGAGAACGCGCCCGGGCTCTTCCTGCCGCCGGCCAGTTCCCGTACGGCGCGGCTCACACATCCGAGCTCCAATACCTGTTCGACTTTCCGATCACCGCGTTTCCAGGCGTGATCTCGCCGCCGCGACAACAGCGAGCTGGCAGTGGCGATGAAACGGTACTGGACGAACCTCGCCAAGCGCGGATTCCCCTCCTCGTCCGCGCAGACATGTGGCCGCGCTTCGGCAGCGCCAGCCACCGGGCGCTTTCGCTGACCCGTCACGGCCGCATGGCGAGACCGGCTTCGCCGCCGAACATCACCGCGCGTCTTGGGCTCTGGCATGCAAGCACCGTTCTCGCGGCCGATAACGCCAGGATCAGCGTAGGCGGCAACAACGTCGAAGCAGGCACAAAGAGATCCGTGCGCCGCCGCGAGCATGGAACGTGAACTCGCTAAATTCAGAAGTTGACTTGACAATCGATTGCGCGCCGATAATCTTTCCATTGCTGGTTTAGACAATAATGGACGACCAAGCGTAGCCGGACGTCAGGAGAGAGTAATGGCTCAGAAAGTCCAGGTGTCTGTCATCTGCGACCTGCCCCACAGTCGCGAGGCCGAAGGTGAGGAGACCGTCGCCTTCTCATTTGATGGCACCGCCTATGAGATCGACGCATGTCCCGAGCATGCGAAGGAACTTCGCGAGAAGATCAGCCCCTTCGTGGAACACGCCCGCAGGGCGTCGGCGCAAGGCCGTGGCCGCAAGCGCCAGTCCCAGCCGAGCACGGGCCGCCAGCAAAGCGCCCAGATCCGTGAGTGGGCAAAGGACCGCGGCCTGAAAGTGAACGAGCGTGGTCGTATACCCGCCTCTATCGTGGCGGAGTACGAGTCCGCACGCTGAACGGCACTCGCCGGGGCTCTGCGCGGTATGCGAACCGGAGCCCCGGCGGTAGGTCCTCATACAGTTCACAGTTCCACACTATGGAAGTAACAGCCAGCCTGAGTCGTTTCTCGCGCTATTTTGAGTTCCCTACGCATGGACGCCATCACATTCTGATAGATGGCTTCTCCGCATGCAGGGTGATCGGCAAAGTCGCGCGGTTGGGATCATCTCCTTCCCGGTTCTTCCGGTAAGACGCCTAGCAGGGCGAGGACGGAGTCCAGGCGCCGGGACAGGTATTCCAGGCCGCGGGCGATGTTGGCGCAGCCGGCCAGGCGCAGCAGGCTGATCGCGATGTTGC
>DATIYI010000173.1:0-44916 GCA_035517695.1 Streptosporangiaceae bacterium | reverse complement strand
TCTTTACGCCCAATAATTCCGGACAACGCTTGCGCCCTACGTGTTACCGCGGCTGCTGGCACGTAGTTAGCCGGCGCTTCTTCTGCAGGTACCGTCACTTTCGCTTCGTCCCTGCTGAAAGGGGTTTACAACCCGAAGGCCGTCATCCCCCACGCGGCGTCGCTGCGTCAGGCTTTCGCCCATTGCGCAATATTCCCCACTGCTGCCTCCCGTAGGAGTCTGGGCCGTGTCTCAGTCCCAGTGTGGCCGGTCGCCCTCTCAGGCCGGCTACCCGTCGGAGCCTTGGTGGGCCGTTACCCCACCAACTAGCTGATAGGCCGCGAGCTCATCCCTAGCCGGAAACCCTTTCCACCATGCGAGGATGTCCTCCATGGTCGTATCCGGTATTAATTCCGGTTTCCCGGAGCTATCCCAGAGCTAGGGGCAGATTGCTCACGTGTTACTCACCCGTTCGCCGCTCGAGTACCCCCGAAGGGGCCTTTCCGCTCGACTTGCATGTGTTAAGCACGCCGCCAGCGTTCGTCCTGAGCCAGGATCAAACTCTCCGTTGGATGTCTATGTGCAACCACGTGCGTGGCACGTGGGCTGCTGACACATCGGAGTGCCCTCTGCCATCTGGCTGCTGCCATCTGGCAGCCGCCTGAGGCTGAGTCATCCGAGGATGGCCGCCGCAGGCAGCATGAGGGCGATCTTGGCAAATCCGTCGCGCGATCACGAGCCATGACGGCTCGCTCCCGCACGGACGGGGTATGTGCATGTGCACTGGCTTTTAGCACGCTGTTGAGTTCTCAAGGAGCGGACGCACACCTTCGGAAGACTCACGTCTTCTTCGGGGGCAACCCTTCTAACTTACCCGACAGACCCTACTCCGTCAACTTGGTTCCGTGAAACTTTGCTGACCCCGGAGCCTGCCATCACCATCAGGATACAGCTTGACGGGCTATCCGAAGCCGGACAGCCGTCCCGCAATTTCTGAGTGGGTCCCCGGAGACCGGCCGCCTTGCGGCGTCCCGCACTCCCTCGGGGCAGGAAGAAGACTAGACACCATCGGCGATCACGTCAAATCGAAACTTGCTGCCCGCTCGCGAAGGACAGGCGCTTCGCCGGGGGTTCGCCGACGGCGGTGACCGAAGGTGCCGACAGAACGTGCAGGTCACGGGCGCGGCGCAGGGCCCGCAGCCGTTGCGAGGCCGGTCTGAAGTCTTCCCAAATCTTCGCCAAAACCGGTCCGGCCAGGTAAGCAAGGAGCCACGCCTGGGGAGGAGCTGGCGAGTTCACGGCGCGCTTCCCTGTGACCCTCGGCCGAGAACCAGGTGGCCCGTGGCGCAGATAAACGTGACCTGATCGGAACCAGCCGGCCGATCTCCCGATAGCACCTGGACGTAGGTAAAGCCGGGTTGCCGACCGGCGGCGGTGCAGCCGGGGTGCCCGGCCTGGGAGCTGCCCTGGGAGCGTGGCCTGGCTGCCTCGGAGCGGCCTGGGAACCCGGCCGGCCTCGGAGCGGCCTGGGAGGGAGCCCGGGTGGCCTGGGAGCTGCCCTGGGAGCGCGGCCTGGCGGCCTCGGAGCGGCCTCGGAGCGCGGCCTGGGAGCCCGGGGGTGGCGTGGGCGGTCTGGGCTGCGGCAGCCTGCGCCTGTTCAGCCGTGAACGACGTGCACGCCGCCCACGTTGCGCCTGCCGCGCCGCAGCACGAGGAACCGGCCGTGCAACAGGTCGCTAAGGGTAGGGCGGGCGTCCGCATCGGTCACCTTGCGGTTGTTCACGTACGCGCCGCCCTCGGCGATCAGGCGCCTGGCCGCCGACTTGCTCGCCACGATGCCGGTTCCTGCGAGCAGATCGACAACCGGCGGCAGTTGCCCGTCAGCGCCCACGGTGACCGTGATCTTTGGCACTTCGGCGAGCGCGGCGGCGAGCGTTTGCTCGTCGAGGGTGTCGAGCTCGCCCTGGCCGAACAGCGCACGGCTCGCCGCCACCACCCGCTGGCATTCCGCCGTCCCGTGCACGAGCGTCGTCACGTCCTCGGCGAGGGCCCGCTGGGCGCCGCGCGCGGAAGGCCGCTGCTCGGCCTCGCGTTCCAGGGCCTCGATCTCCTCCCTCGACCGGAACGTGAATACCCTCAGCAACCGCCCGACCTCGGAGTCCTCGACATTGAACCAGAACTGGTAGAAGGCGTACGGGCTGGTCAGCCCGGGACTCAGCCATATCGTGCCCGACCCGGTCTTGCCGAACTTGGTTCCGTCCGACTTGGTGATCAACGGGATCGTCAGGGCGTGCACGCCGGCATGCTCGACGCGGCGGATCAGATCTACGCCGCCGACGAGATTGCCCCATTGATCGCTGCCACCGATCTGCAGCGTGCAACCGTGGCGCCGGTAGAGCTCGTGGTAGTCCAGCGCCTGCAGGATCTGGTAGCTGAACTCGGTGTAGCTGATGCCATCACCTTCGAGTCGAGCCTTCACAGACTCCCTGGCGATCATCTGATTGACGCTAAAGTGCTTTCCCACGTCGCGTAGGAACTCGATAGCGCTAACCCCGGCCGTCCAGTCCAGGTTGCTGACGATCACGGCAGCCGTGGGCGTGTCGGCGAAATCGAGAAACCGCGCAACCTCGGCGCGAATGCGTGCGACCCATTCCGCCACCAGTTCCTCGGGGTTCAGGGTGCGCTCCGAGTTGCGCCCGCTCGGGTCACCGATCAGCCCGGTGGCGCCGCCCACCAGCCCGATCGGCCGGTGCCCGGCGTTCTGCAGCCGGCGCAGCGTGAGCAGCAGCGCGAGGCTCCCAATGTGCAGACCAGGTGCGGTGGGATCGAAACCGGCGTACACGGTGACCGGACCAGCGTCGAGCGCCTTGCGCAAATCATCCAGGTCGGTCGACTGTGCGCGCAGGCCGCGCCAATCCAGCTCGTCGATAATGTCCGTCACGGCTCCCTCATCTCGCGCACCCTCTGCAACCGGGCTGAGTCGCCGGGTTTGGCCGACCGGAGGTAGGCGTCCATAACCGCCGTCGAGCCCAGCGCGGATGACCGAAATCAATTACGATCATGGGAAACGGGCGTCCCCTCTCCTCCCTCGCTCAGCGTATCGGCGCCGTCGGCATAGCGTCGAAGTGATTCACCGGCTGGCGGTCTTGTTTGGCACCTAAGCTTTCTTTGGCACCTAAGCCTTCTTTGGCACCTAAGCCTTCTTTGGCACCTAAGCCTTCTTTGGCGCGTAAGCGCGGTAGGGCGAGACGGTCGGATCCCCCGCCAGCCAGTACCGCCAGGCCACCTCGCCCCCCTCCCGCACCCCCGTTCTAGGCCCAGAACGGATGACTCGGGGTGACACGGCCTCGCCTGGCCGCACCCGCACGGGTGACCCCGGGTCGCACACGTCGGCGCCATTGTGCGCCATGTCGATGCCAAGTGCCTGGCAGAGCCGGGCGGGACCCCTGGCTAGGTCCCTGTCGCCCGCGGTCGCGGCAGGCCTGGCCGAACGCCGGGCACCTGCGACAGCAGAACCCGCGATCAACCGCCCCGCCCGCAGCAGGACCGCGGCCGCGCTGCCTTCGCCAAGACAGACCAGGTTGGTGCAGAAGTGCATGCCATAGGTGAAGTAGACGTACAGATGACCGGCCGGGCCGAACATCACCTCGTTGCGCCTGGTCGGCCCGCGGTAGGCATGCGAGGCGGGGTCCATGGCGCCCGCGTACGCCTCGACCTCGGTGATCACGACCGCGACCAGGCCCGCGGGGGACTCGTGCTCGATCACATAGCCAAGCAGGTTAGGCGCGACATCGAGCACTGGTCGGTCGAAGAACGATCGCGGCGCGAGCGATGTGCGCGGGATCGGCGAGGCCGGTGTCGGTGGCCCTCCCGGTGCGGCCCGTGACTGCTGTGGCGATTGCATGGCGGCCTCAGCCCGCAGCCCAGGCGGCATGCTCGCCCACTGCCGCGTGCAGCGCGGCCAGTTGCTCGGCCACGCGCTCAGGTGCGGTACCGCCGCACGCGCGACGTGCGGCGATCGCGCCTGAGGCCGAAAAGACCCGGCGGACGTCAGGGGTGAGCAGCGGTGAGATCTTGGCAAGGTCCTCGTCACTGACCTCGTCAAGTTCGGTGTCGTGTACCTGGCACCACACGACCAGGTGACCCACGATCTCATGCGCCTCGCGGAAGGGGACGCCGCGCCGGACCAGAAGTTCTGCCAGGTCGGTGGCGAGCGCGTACCCGGAAGGCGCAGCCCGCGTGAGCCGTTCGGTATTAATGCGGGCGGTCGCGATCAGGCCGGCCGTGGCGGGGAGCACAAGCATCAGCGTGTCCACCGCGTCGAACACGGGTTCCTTGTCTTCCTGCAGGTCCCTGTTGTAGGTGAGCGGCAGCCCCTTCAGCGTCGTCAGCAGGCCGGTGAGATCACCGATAAGGCGGCCCGCCTTGCCGCGCGCGAGCTCCGCCACATCCGGGTTCTTCTTCTGCGGCATGATCGACGACCCGGTGGCGTACGCATCGTCCATCTCAATCCAGCCGAACTCCCGCGATGCCCACAGTACGACCTCCTCGCCCAGCCTGGACAGGTGCACGCCGAGCAGCGCGGCCACGAACAGGAACTCGGCGACGAAATCGCGGTCGCTGACCGCGTCCATCGAGTTCGCCGCCGCCGAGTCGAAACCGAGTTCCGCTGCTACCGCCTCGGGGTCGAGCGGCAGCGACGAACCAGCGAGCGCGCCCGCACCGAGCGGGCACACGGCGGCCCGCCTGTCCCAGTCCAGAAAACGCGCCACGTCCCTGGCGAATGCCTGCACGTGGGCGAGCAGTTGGTGCGCGAAAAGCACCGGCTGCGCATGCTGCAGGTGTGTCATACCTGGCGCAGTCGTGCCCAGGTGCCGCCCGGCCTGGCCGAGCAGGGCGGTTTCGAGCTCGGCGAGGCGCGATACGAGCTGTCTGGCGTGATCCCGCAAGTACAGCCGCAGGTCGGTGGCGACCTGATCGTTGCGACTGCGCCCGGCCCGAAGCTTGCCGCCGAGAGCGCCGAGCCGCTCGAGCAATCCGCGTTCGAGCGCGGTGTGCACGTCCTCGTCCGAGGCGGTCGGCAGGAAATCACCGCGCCGGCACGCCTTGTCCAGGTCGTCAAGGGCGGCCAGCATCCGGTCGAGCTCGTCGCCAGACAGCAGCCCGGCGCTGTGCAGCACTCGCGCGTGTGCACGTGAGGCCAGCAGGTCATAGGCCGCGAGCCGCCAGTCGAACTGGACGCTGACAGACAGGCGGGCGAGCGCCTCCGCCGGGCCAGTGTCGAAGCGGCCGCCCCACAGCCGCGTCGGAGGCTTTCGCTGCTCGTCTGGCACGCTGCTCCTATCCATCTGCGCCAGGCCTGGCGGCTCCGTCTGCGCCACGCCTGGCGCAGACGTCGGCTCAGCATCCGGCGATCGGGTATCCGGCGATCAGGCATCCGGCGATCAGGCATCCGCCTGCCGGTGCCGCACGGCGGCGATCTTGCTTGGCAGCCCCCACAGCTCGATGAACCCCTTAGCCATCGACTGGTCGAAGGTGTCTCCGGTGTCGTAGGTGGCGAGTTCATAATCGTAGAGCGAGACCGGGCTGCGCCGCCCGGTGACCACCGCGCTTCCGCTGTGCATGCGCACCCGGACGTCGCCGGTCACATGCGCAGAAGCCTGCTCGATGAACCCGTCGAGCGCCTGCTTCAGCGGCGCGAACCACAGGCCGTCATAGACAAGCTCGCCCCACCGCTGGTCGACCTGCCGCTTGAACCTGGCCAGGTCACGTTCCACGCACACGCTCTCGAGCTCGGAGTGCGCGGTGATGAGCGTCATCGCGCCTGGCGCCTCGTAGATCTCCCGGCTCTTGATCCCGACCAGCCGGTCTTCCACCATGTCGATCCGGCCGATTCCCTGCGCGCCTGCGCGGTCATTCAGGGCGGCGATGATCTCCAGCGGTGACAACGCGCTGCCATCCACGGCCACGGGCACGCCGGCGCTGAACGTGACCACCGCCTCGTCTGGCTCGCGCAGCGTCGCCGGGTCGGCGGAATAGGCGTACACGTCGGCGCGCGGCGCGGTCCAGATGTCCTCCAGATGCCCGGTCTCAATCGACCGGCCCCACACGTTCTGGTCGATGGAGTAAGGCGACTTGCTCGTCACATCGATCGGCAGCCCCTTCTCCTCTGCGAACGCGAGCGCCTTGTCCCTGGTCATGCCGGAGTCGCGGACCGGCGCGAAGACCTTAAGCTGCGGCGCAAGGCCGGCCAGGCTCGCCTCGAACCTGACCTGGTCGTTGCCCTTGCCCGTGCAGCCGTGGGCGACCGTGCTTGCGCCGTGCGCGGCCGCGACCCTGGCCAGGTGCGCGGCGATCAGTGGCCGCGACAGCGCGGACACAAGCGGATAGCGGTCCATGTAGAGCGCATTCGCCTTCAGCGCGGGGACACAGTAGTCGGTGGCGAACTCGGCGCGGGCGTCCACAACCTCGGCCTCCGCGGCGCCACAGGCAAGGGCACGCTGGCGGATCGTCTCCAGATCCTCGCCGCCCTGCCCGACGTCCACCGCGAGCGCGATCACCTCAGCCCCGGTCTTTTCCGTGATCCACCCGATGGCCACCGACGTGTCGAGGCCACCCGAATACGCGAGTACCACGCGTTCAGTCATGATTCCGTCCCTGGTTAGCTGGTCAGTTGATCAGTCGACCGGCTCGCGGCGCTCCGCGAGCCGAAGAAGTTGCGCGGCTAGCTGGCTGCCGCCCGCCTGGTCCCTGGTAATGACGAGCACGGTGTCGTCACCGGCGACCGTGCCGAGGATCGACGGCCAGTTCGCGTGATCCAGGGCGGCGGCGAAGAACTGAGCGGCTCCTGCCGGGGTACGTAGCACCGCCAGGTTCGCGCTCGCCTCCGCCGAGATGAGCAGTTCGGTGGCGATCCGGGCGAGCCGTCCTGTCGCCTCAGGCGTCCCGCCGGATCCTCGCGTCCCGTTAGGTTCTCGCGCGGGCAGGCCGCCCGGCTGCGCGCCTGGCATGTCCGCCCCTTGCGGCAGCGCGTAGACAAGCCCACCGTCCGTGCCGCGCAGCCTTACCGCGCCGAGCTCATCAAGGTCGCGCGACAGCGTTGCCTGAGTGACCTGCACGCCGGCCTGCGCGAGCGCGCCGGCGAGTTCCTCCTGTGAGCGGACAGGAATGTGGGCAAGGATGCCGGCGATACGGGCGTGCCTGGCCGCCTTCGTCATCGGGCTCGGCCCGTTCATGACGATCCCTCCGCCGCCACGCCTACGGCTGTGTCCTTGGCGGCGTCCCGGGCCGCGTCCCGGGCCGCGTCCTGGGCTGTGTGCTGGGCCGCCTGCTGGGCTGTGTGTTGGGCTGCGCCGTTTGCCGCGTCGTGAGCCGCGTCGAAGACCGCAGGCAGCGAGGCGAGGAACGAGCCCGCCTCGGCCGCGTTGAGCACCAGTGGCGGCGCCAGCCGCACCGCATCCGGCAGCACGGCGTTGACCAGGAAACCTGCGTCCCTACACGCTAGCTCCACGGCCGCGGCGGCAGGCCGGGTGAGGGCGGCGGCGAGCCACAGACCGCTGCCACGCACGCCGGCGAGCAGCGGGTGGGCCGTAGCGGCGATCCCTGACCTGAGCAGATCCCCCATCTGGCGGGCGTTGGCGAGCAGGCCATCACGTTCGATCACGTCAAGCACCGCGAGCGCCGCCGCGCATGCGACCGGGTTGCCGCCGAACGTGCTTCCGTGGTCACCCTTGCCGAGCACGTCGCCGAACTCGCCCAGTCCGACGCACGCGCCGATGGGCAGGCCGCCACCCAGCCCTTTGGCGAGCGTCATCACGTCGGGCCTGATGCCCTCGCGCTGGTGCGCGAACCAGGTGCCGGTTCGGCCGATCCCGCTCTGGATCTCATCGAGGACCAGCACGGCGCCGCTGGCATCGCAGGCTTCGCGCGCTGCGCGCAGGTAACCGTCCGGGGCCGGCACCACCCCGCCCTCACCAAGGGCAGGCTCGAGGAAAACCGCAGCGCACTCGCCGGTGACCGCGGCGCGCAACGCGTCCGGGTCGCCGTAAGGAACGAACCTTACCGCCACGCCGAAGGGCCCGAACGGCTCGCGTATCTGCGCCTTGCCCGTCACTGCGAGCGCGCCCATGGTGCGCCCGTGAAACCCGCCCTCCGCCGCGACCACGTAGGAGTTCCCTGCGTCACCGCCGGTCCGCCCGGCCCGGCGGGTCCCGCGGAACCTGCGCGTGAGCTTGACCGCGGCCTCGTTGGCCTCGGTACCTGAATTGGTGAAGAAGACTTTCCCTGGCGCACCGAGCAGGGCGAGCAGCCGCTCGGCAAGTTCGATCTCACGCTCGTGCATGAACAAGTTGCTCGTGTGCGCAATGGACGCCACCTGCCGGCTCACGGCCTCGACGACTGCCGGATGGGCGTGCCCGAGCGAGGATACGGCGATCCCAGCGATGAGGTCGAGGTACTCACGCCCGTCCACGTCCCATACCCGGCAGCCCGCGCCCTTGGCCAGCGCGACAGGCGGCAGGCCGTAGTTCGGCATCAGCGCGGCGGCGAAACGTCGCTGCATACGGCGTGTCGCCGCCCGGCCCTGTCCCGGTATACCGATCGCGGGCCCTGGTGTCGTCATGGCGTCGCTCCGTCCGGGATCACCATCGTGCCGATCCCCTGGTCAGTGAAGATCTCAAGTAGCAGTGCGTGCGGAAGCCGCCCGTCCAGGACGTGCGCACGGTGCACGCCGCCGCGTACCGCGTCCAGGCAGGCCGCCATCTTGGGCACCATGCCGGTGGTGAGCTCGGGCAGCAGGGCGTCAAGCTCGGTCGCGGTCAGCAGGCTGATCACGCCTTCGGACGCGGGCCAGTCCGCGTACAGGCCCTCCACGTCGGTCAGCACCACCAGCTTGGCCGCGCCAAGGCCGACCGCGAGCGCCGCGGCCGCCGTGTCGGCGTTGACGTTGTAGATCTCGCCATCTGCTCCCCTGGCCACGCTGGAGATGACCGGGATGCGGCCGTCCGCGAGCAGGCTGTGCACCGCCCCTGCCGCCACCTCCGTGATCTCTCCAACTAGGCCGATATCGACGGTCTCGCCCTGTACGACAGGCTGCACGCGGCGCGCGGTGAACAGATTCGCATCCTCGCCCGACATGCCGACCGCCCACGGCCCGTACTGGTTGACCAGGCCAACCACGTCCCTGTTCACCTGCCCGGTCAGCACCATCCTGACCACGTGCATGATCTCCGGCGTGGTGACACGCAGACCGCTGGTGAAGGTGCTTTCTATGCCGAGCCTGTCCAGGTGCGCACTGATCTGCGGCCCGCCGCCATGCACGACCACAGGCCGCAGCCCGGCGTAACGCAGGAACACCAGGTCCTGTGCGAATCCGCGGCGCAGCGACTCGTCGGTCATCGCATGGCCGCCGTATTTGATCACTACGGTCTGGCCGTGGAACTTCTCGAACCACGGCAGCGCCTCGATCAGGGTGGCCGCCTTGGCGAGTGCCGCCGCGCGATTGCGCGGATGGCCGCGCTGCTGGCTCCCCGGCGCGCGATCCTTGGCCGCCCTCCCCGTCGATGGCCCATCGGTGGGGTCATGAGCCCGGCAATGGGTCGTTGGTGGGCCCGATCCGCCGGCCGCGGGCGCCTGGCCTGGTTGCGTTTTGTCTGTCATGTCGGATATGCCGAGTTCTCGTGCACGTACGCCGCGGTCAGATCGGTTGTCCACACGGTCGCCGCGTGCAATCCCGCGGACAGGTCGACCGTAATGGTGACGTCGCGGGTGCGAAGGTCTGCCTTAGACCTGTCGTCACCTGCGCAGCCGGCCCTGCAGACCCAGACTCCGTTGATGGCGACGTTCAGCCGGTCCGGCTCAAATGCGGCATCGGTGGTGCCGACCGCGGCCACCACGCGCCCCCAGTTGGGGTCCTCGCCCGCGAGCGCGCACTTGAGCAGGCTGCTTCTGGCGACGGCCCGGGCGGCGGTCAGCGCATCGGCCTCGCTGGCCGCGCCGATCGCCTCGACGGCGACGGTCTTGGTGGACCCCTCAGCGTCGGCGACCAGCTGGCGCGCCAGGTCCGCGCAGACGGCCGTCACCACGGAAGTGAACTCAGCAGGGTCAGGGCGCACGCCTGACGCGCCGCTCGCGAGCAGCACCACCGTGTCGTTGGTGGACATGCAGCCGTCCGTGTCCACCCGGTCAAAGGTGTGCGCAACCGCGGCACGAAGCGCGCTGTCCAGGCCACTGGCGTCCAGATCGGCATCGGTGGTGAGTACGCAGAGCATGGTCGCGAGGGCCGGAGCGAGCATGCCGGCCCCCTTCGCCATGCCCCCCACGGTGTAGCGGGAAGCCGCGCCAGCACTGGCCTCGCTCGCACGGGCCGCGCCAGCACCGGCCGCGCCAGCACCGGCCCGGACCTGGGCGGCGCCTGCCGCTGGTGCTGCGCCGGACTTCCTGAAGGCAATCTTGACGACGGTATCCGTGGTCCTGATGGCATCGGCAGCGGCCAGGCCTCCAGCGCGCGACAGCGCCGCGACCGCAGCGTCCACCCCGGGCAGCAGCGCCTCCATGGCCAACCGCTCACCGATCAGGCCGGTCGAGCAGACCGCGATCTCGCCGGCAGAATCATCGAGAGCCGCTGCGAGCCGTTCCGCCGTGGCGTGAGTGTCCTGGAATCCGACGGCGCCGGTACACGCGTTCGCGCCGCCGGAGTTCAGCACAACGGCCCGCACCCGGCCGCCCCGGAGGACCTGCTGAGTCCAGCGCACGGGTGCCGCCTTGACTCGGTTCGAGGTGAAGACGGCGGCGGCGGCCCTGGACGGCCCGTCGTTCACCACGACGGCGACATCGCGGCCGCCGCTCTTGAGGCCGGCCGCGACGCCTGCGGCGCGGAATCCAATGGGTGCGGTGACGCTCATGGCGAGACTCCGTTTGCGGTCAGGCCAGCGGTCTCCGCTAGGCCGCTCATCAGGTTGGCGTTCTGGATGGCCTGCCCCGCCGCGCCTTTGCCCAGGTTGTCGATGGCCGCGACCACAACGGCACGACCAGCACGGCAGTCCGCGGCAACCTGCAGGTGCGCGGCGTTCGAACCCGCGGTCGCCGCGGTGGTTGGCCAACTGCTCTCCGGCAGTACATGCACGAACGGCTCGTTGGCGTAGGCCTCGATAAGGACCGCGCGCAGCATTGCGGTCACCTCGCCTGCGCTTGAACCGCCTGCGGCGTCTGACCCGCCTGCTTTGGGCCGCCCGGCACTGGGCCGCCCGGCACTGAGCAGCCCGGCACTGAGCCGCGCGGTGCACGTCGCGAGGATGCCCCTGGGCATCGGCGCGAGCAACGGCGTGAACGAAACCGTCACGTTCCTGCCCGGCGGTGGCGGGACCGCGCCGGCCGCAGGCAGCTGCGCGGAAGGGGCCGGATGAGACGCCGCGTGGGGCAGGTCGGCTCGGGCCGCTGCAGACCGGCCCTCACGAACGACCTCGGCAAGCGCCTGCTCGATTTCAGGCGTGTGCCGGTGGACGCCGCCCACCTGGTAAGCCGATACCGCGCCCATCACCTCGGCGCCGAGCAGGTGCGGTTGTGGTGACCGGCCGGCCCCCGACGTTCCCGATGCCGCGACGATGACGATGTCCGCCGGATCCGCGAGGCCGGACGCGAGCAAAGGCGAGAGCGCGAGGATCGCTGCGGTGGCAAAGCAGCCCGGCACCGCCACGCGTCCGGCGCCAATGATCTGCGCGCGCGCGCCGGCGAGTTCTGGCAACCCGTAGGTCCAGCGCCCAGCGTGCTGGCCCCCATAGAAGCGCTGCCAGGCCGCTGGATCAGCGAGCCTGTAGTCAGCCCCGAGATCGACGATCTTGATGTGGCCGGGAAGTGCTGCCGCCACCGCGGCAGACTGCCCGTGTGGCAGTGCGAGGAAGACGAGATCCGCCTGCGAGAGCCGTTCGGGATCAGTTGGCTCGAACTGTCGGCCGGCCAAGCTCGTAAGGTGCGGATGGAGCCAGGTCACTGGCTCCCCCGCGTGTGCCTGCGCGGTGACCGACCCGAGCGTCATGCCTGGGTGGCAGGCAAGAAGGCGGAGCAGTTCACCGCCGGCGTATCCGCTCGCGCCCGCGACCGCCACCTGGATGCCCATCGTTTCCTTCCTGTCGCTGCGCCGTCCGGCCCTGTTGCGCTCGCTGTGCCGTCCGGCCCTGTCGCGCTTGCTGTGCCGTCCTGCCCTGTCGCGCTTGCTGTGCCGTCCGGCCCTGTCGCGCACGCTGTGCCGTCCGACAGCGCGCTCTGCCGTATGGCCCGCGGTCATTGCGCCGTCCGGCTCATTCGTTCTGCCGTACGGCCCGCGGTGGCTGCGCGGTCCCGTTCGCTCTTCCGTACGGCTCACAGCTTGTGCATTACTATGTAGCCAAACGAAAATTTATGCAAGCCGCCGGGGCGCCTCCGCCGCGTTGGCATTGTCTCCCGGAAGGGTACCGAAGAGGTAACCGGCCGGTAACACTCCGGGGCGCACGCCCAGCGTCGCGTTGGCCGACGGCATGATTGGAACGCGCGGGAGGTGGCGATGCAGCACGTAGGGCAGATGGCGGCGGTGATGCTCCTCCTGGCTTTGCTGGCGGGCTGCTCGGCCAGTTCCACTTCCGCTGGCGCGTCGTCACCAGCCCCAAACGCCTCGACGGCAGCAAAGACATGCGGCACGCTGTACACTGCGGCGCACGTGCCGGTAAATGTCGACGTGCCGGCTGGCGCGGTCGGCTGCGCTGTGGCACTCCGCGTGCAGGCCGATTACACACGGAAGATCACCGCGGGGGAAGCGCCTGGAAACGGCGGTGGAGGGCCTGTGCCTGTCGATGGCTGGACGTGCCAGGGGTACCCCACACCGCAGGTCTTGCAAACCGGACGGGCCTCAGAGTGTCATCGGGGCAGCGTCACGTTCTTCGCTGTGCTGCCGAACCCGAGCGCCGCAACTACTTCCTGAGTCTGTCCGCTTTCTGCGCCTGATTTCCTGAGCCTGTCCGATCTGCTGAGCCTGTCCGATTTCCGCGGTCCGAGGCACATACCTGAGAACCGACCCCGGCCGGCGCCACACAGTCAGTTTCCGCGCAGGACCGCGCCGACCCGCCGGACCGCTTCCGCGACTGCGGCCTCGCGGACCGCGGAGGCCTCGCCCGCGGTAAGGGTGTGGTCGGGCGCGCGAAGGCGGAGCGTGTAAGCGAGCGACTTGTTGCCCTCTCCGACTTGGGCGCCGGTGTACACGTCGAAGAGCTTGATCGCCTCCAGCAGGTCGGCGGAACCACTCGACGCGATACCAGCCCGCAGCGCGTCCTCGACTTCTGCGGCCGGTACCGGTGCAGGCACGACCAGCGCGACATCCTGGGTAGCGACCGGGTAGGTCGCAAGCTTCGGCGCCTGGACAGGCCCGCGCACCACCGATTCAAGCAGCGACAGGTCCATCTCCATCGCGCAGGTGCGCGGCGGCAGCCCGAACGCCGCGACAACTCTCGGGTGCAGCTCACCCGCGAAGCCGGCAGGCCGCAGCTCACCGTTGCCGGCTGCGGTGCCGGTCAGCAGAAACAACTGCGCGCACCGGCCCGGGTGCCAAGGAAGCTGCTGCGCCGCGGTCTCGGTAAGTCCGACGTTTGCCGCGGCAGCGATATCCCTGGCTGCCTGCACCGCGTCTGCCCACACTGCCGGTCGGCCGAAGCCCCACCACCCCGCCGGTTCCCTGTTCCCCGCGAGTACCACCGCGCCGTGCAGCGGCTGCTCGGGCAGCGCCGCGTCGACCGCGGCGAGTTCGTCCGCCGTGGGGCCGCGATCGACTCGGAGTCGTGACGCGTGGCGCGGCGCGCCCTGCCGCGGAAGGTACACCAAGCCCATCTCGTAGAGGGCGAGGTCGCCGAACCCCCGGCCGAGGTTGCGCACCAGCGTGCGCAGCAGCCCAGGCAGCAGGGTGGTGCGCATCAGCGGCTCGTCGTCGCCCAGCGGGTTGGCCAGCCGCACTGCCCGCCGCCGCGGGTCACCAGCTGGCAGCTGAAGTGCGTCGAAATCCGCACTTGAGATGAAGGGGAACGACAATACCTCGACGTACCCGCAACCGCCGAATGCCCGGCTCACCGTGCGCCTCGTACGCTGTGCCTGCGTCAGTCCACGGCCCGCGGGAGCACGCGGCAGGCGAACAGGTACCTGCTCGTATCCCTCGAGCCTGATGACCTCTTCCGCCAGGTCGTTCGGGCTGGTCAGGTCGGGCCGCCAAGAGGGCGGGAGCACCTCGATGGTCCCGTCGACGCCGCGGCCTGCCGGGGGACCCTGGCCGTCGCCCGGGCCGCCGACCGGGCCGCCGGCGCCGTGGCCTGCCGGGCGGACCTCGCAGCCGATCTGCCGCAGCCGCCGCTCGACGACCGCGCGGCCGTAGGTCATTCCCGCGACACCGTCAGGATGGCTGGCCGCCATCGAGATCACCACCGGCTTCACGGGCACCTGCGCGTGCGTGCAGCCCGGAACGACCGTAGCGTCGCCAAGCTGAGCAAGCAACGCGGCCGCCTTCGCGCTCGCCGGCAGGGGCAGTTCGCGGTCCACACCGCGTTCGAATCGGTACGACGCCTCGCTGCTGAGCCGGTGCCGCCTGCTCATCCGCGCCGTGCCGACAGCCGAGAAGTGGGCGGCCTCGATGACAAGCTCGGTCGAGGTCTCGTCGATCTCCGTATTCAGCCCGCCCATGGTGCCCGCCAGCGAAACCGGGCCGCTGGAGTCGGCGATGACGATGTCCTCGGGGTGCAGCGTGCGCACCACGTGATCGAGCGTCTCGAGCTTCTCACCCGGCCTGGCGCGCCGTACGACGACAGTCCCGGTGAGCTTCGTCTTGTCGAAGGCGTGCAACGGCTGGCCAAGTTCGAACATCAGGTAGTTGGTGATGTCGACCGCGAGGGACACGGGGCGCATCCCGGCCCGCGCGAGACGTGTCCGCATCCGGATCGGCGTTACCGACGCCGGGTCGAGCCCAGTGACCTCGCGTAGCACGAACCGGTCACAGGCCGTCGGATCGTCGATGCGCGCCGGATACACGCCGCCGTCTTCAGCCTGCCAGCCCGTGGGAAGCGCGGTGAGCCCGGCGTCGGCTGGATCGGTGAACTGCACCCCGAACGCCGTCGCCGCCTCGCGCGCCATCCCTCGAATGGAGATGCAATAGGCGCGGTCGGGTGTCACCTCGACGTCCAGTACGTCATCGCCCAGGCCCGCGTAGTCCGCGAAGCCCGCCCCGACAGGCGCCGCGTTCTCGAGCACCACGATGCCGGAGTGGTCGTCCCAGAGCCCAAGTTCCGCGGCTGAGCAGATCATCCCGTCTGACACGTGCCCATAGGCTGTGCGCTGCGTGATCTCGAAGCCGCCGGTCAGCACCGCGCCTGGCGGCGCTACGGGCACGCGGCTGCCCACAGCGAAGTTGGCCGCGCCGCAAATAATGCCACGCGGCTCCGCGCCGCCGGTCGCCACCTGGCAATACCTGATCGGCTTCTTGAAGCCGGTCAGCTCTTCTATCGCCAGCACCACACCGATGGTGACACCACGGATGTCGTGCCCGACCTCCGCGACGGACTCGACGTTGAGCCCGGCCGCGATGAGCCTGGCTGCCACCTCACGCGTGTGCACGTCGGGCAGGGCGGCCCATTCGCGCAGCCAGGAAAGTGGGACCCGCATCAGGCCTCCATCCCAAACGCCGTGGTGAACCGCAGGTCGCCCTCGATGACGTCCCTCATGTCGGCGACGCCGTGCCTGAGCATCAGGGTTCGCTCGATGCCGAGCCCGAACGCGTAACCGCTGTACCTATCGGGGTCAATCCCGCAGGCGACAAGCACCCGGGGGTTGACCATGCCACAGCCGCCGAGCTCGATCCAGCCCTCCGACTTGCAGGTTCTGCACGGCGGCGCCCCGGGCGCGACCGAGGCGCCACGGCAGACGTGGCATTGCATGTCCACCTCGGCCGAGGGCTCGGTGAAGGGGAAGTAATGCGGCCGGAACCTGGTCGCCAGTCCTTCGCCGAACATCGACTCGACGAAAGCCCCGATCGCGCCGCGCAGGTCGGCCATGGTCAGGCCCTCATCCACGGCCAGGCATTCGAGCTGGTGGAACACGGGGCTGTGGGTGGCATCAAGTTCATCGGTGCGGAAAGCCTTGCCGGGGACGACCACATATACCGGCAGCGGCCGGCTAAGCAGCGCGCGGATCTGAACCGGCGAGGTGTGCGTGCGAAGCACCATCCCGGACTCTGCGGCCGGCGCACCCTCGGCGGCGACGAAAAAGGTGTCCTGCTCGCTGCGCGCCGGGTGATCGGGGCCCATATTGAGCGCATCGAAGTTGTACCACTCGGCCTCGATCTCCGGGCCCTCGGCCACCTCGTAACCCATGCCGATAAAGACATCGGCGAGCCGCTCCTGCAGGGTGGTGACCGGATGCCTCGCGCCGCGCGCCGCACGGTCCCACGGCAGCGTAACGTCGACTGTCTCCTCGGTGAGGACTCGCTGATCGCGTTCGGCCTCGAGCTCCGACTGCCTGATGGCGAGCGCATCGCTCATCGCGGCGAGCGCGCCGCCCACCCGCTTACCTGCCTCGGCGCGGGCGGCAGGCGGTAGCGCGCCGATCTCACGGTTGGCGAGCCTGAGCGGCGACCGGTCACCCGCGTGCGCGAGCCGCGCCGCCTTGAGCTCATCCAGATTCCGCGACTGCGCGATGGCAGCGCGTGCCTCGCCGAGCATGCGCTCGAGCTCTCCGGTCGACAGTGACGTCACCTCGACCGGATCATATGACTTGTTTGGTGCGGACATCCGATGTGCTCCCCTTGGAGGCGGCCGGCGGGCGGCTTTAACTGTCAGGTGCGGCGCTACTGGTCGCCGCGAGCTTCGCTCCATTCGCCGCGAGCTTCGCTCCATGCCGGTGGATGGCGGCGTTGACGCTCAGCTGGATTTCCGTGCTGAACGGCTGCCGCGTGACGGACACGCTCGGCGCTGCGGGCAAGCTCCGGCGATAAGCCCACCGGGACGCCGCGCGTCAGGCGAAGTCGGGTGTCCCGGCGGGCAAGATAAATCGGAACTCGGCACCGCCGCCTGGGGCAGGGTGCACGGAAATCGTGCCGCCATGTGCCTCGACAAGGCCCTTGACGATGTAAAGGCCGAGGCCAGTGCCGCCGCGGCGCTTGGCCCGCCAGAACTGGCGGAAGACCCGCGGCGCGAACTCCGGCGCGACACCCTCGCCCTGATCGCGTACGGACACCGCCGCGCCGCCGTCCGGGCCGATGCCTGGCGCTCCCTGTACCACGACCGTCACGGTACCAGCACCATGGCGCACCGCGTTCTCAATAAGATTGCCGAGGATCTGATCGATCTTGTCAGGATCAAGCCACATTTCCGGAATCGGCTGGTGCACCTGCAGGCTGAACCTGTCCTGGCTTTCTCCCGCCGCGACCCGTCCCGCGATCACCTTACGTGCGCGTTCAGCGACATCGACGATCTGCCTGTGTACCTCGAGGCGGCCGGCTTCGATTCTGGAGACATCCAGAAGTTCGGTGATCAGCCTGGTGACACGGTCCGCATCAGCGTTGACCGTCTCCAGCATGACCCGCTTCTGATCGTCGGTGAAGCGGTGCCACTTGGCCAGCAGGGTGGCCGTGAAACCCTTGACGCTCGTCAGCGGCGAGCGTAGCTCGTGTGCGACGGTCGACACGAGGTCAGCCCGGCTGCGCTCGAGCCGGGCGAGCCCGGCGGCGCCGCGAAGGCACATGGTGAGCCTGCATACCGCGCCACCCTGGTGCCGTTCGCGCGAATAACCGACGGTGACGAGCACCTCCGTGCTGTCAGGCAGGTAAAGCGACACCTCCGGGTGCCTGGTCCGGATATGCAGCCCGTGGTAGGGGTCGGCGCAGGCCCACCAGTCGTGCCCCTCGCGATCGCACAGCGGCAGCACCTCACGAACGTCGGCGCCGATGGCGTCGGCTCCGGCGATACCCGTCAGCCGGGTGGCCGCACGGTTGAACACGCACACCCGGCCGGTGTGGTCGGCAACCACCAGACCATCCGGCAGTTCGTCCGCGCAGATCAGGCCGCCTGGGCTGCCGCCGGTCTGCAGGGGGGCAGCGAAACGATCACCGTCAGCCCGGCCGCGCCTGACCCACGGTGCCGTCCGCGGCGTGACGTCACCGGGCCCGTTACCGGAGAAGCCGACGGCGCCTGGATACCCGGCACCCGCAGCCGACCTACCCTGCCTCATCCGGTCCACTCGTTCGCAGCCTCCATCCGGGCTGTGCACACTTCCTCCGGCCGCTGACGTCATGCGCCCGATAGCCGACCACCGCCGCCACCCCGACGTGACGGAATGTGATCAGACTCTAGCGCCTCATGACCCCCGTGCGGCAGCCCCCAGCGGCCTCCTGATCGTTGCTTCGCGCACGTTGCAGGCAGATATTTGTTCGATTCCCGCGCGCCGAACATTGTTTTTCCGGTAATCGCGGCGCTCGGCAGGACGCCGGGCTCGCGAAAATGTCTTCGGGCGGTCCCCCGTTTCTGGCGCTCTTCGGCTCACGCATCCTGCGTGATCAGCCATGCTGAGCGCGCGCCGACGCGTACAGGCATACGGCGGCTGCGGTCGCCAGGTTGAGGCTCTCGGCGCGCCCGTAGATGGGAACCGCGACGGACTCATCCGCCAGATCGAGCAACTCGCCTGGAAGTCCCCACGCCTCGTTGCCGAACAGCCACGCGGTCGGCGCACGCAGTTCGCCCGCGGCGATCATCTCGTCGAGGGACCAGCTGCCGCGGCCGTCAGCAGCCAGGATCCGAAGCCCAGCAGCACGCAGCGCCTCGGTTGCCGCCGCTAGCGCGCTGCCGGCCACGACGGGCAGGTGAAACAGGCTTCCCGCGGACGCGCGGACGCACTTGCCGTTGTAAGGGTCGACGGAGGCGTCGGTGAAGATCACCGCTGCGGCCCCCGCCGCGTCCGCCGTCCGCAGGACCGTTCCCGCATTGCCCGGATCACGCACCTGGGCCAGTACGGCGACAAGCTGCGGCGCCGCAGCCGTCACATCACCGAGCGGCACGTCGACGAATCGGCAGATCGCGAGTATCCCCTGCGGGGTCGTGGTCTGAGCGAGCCCAGCCATGATCTCGCCGCTGACCACGTGCACGGCTGCGCCGGCCCGCCCCGCGTCCTCGATGAGCGCGGGGTGACGCGCGGCGGCGTGAGCCGTGACGAACAGCTCTCGGACTCCGGCGCCGGAGGCGAGTGCCTCCGCGACCGGCTGCGGGCCTTCTGCGAGAAAGGCACGTTCACGCTGACGCAGCGCGCGCTTGACCAGCCTGCGGGCGGCCTTGACCCGCGGGGAACGCGTACTCGTGAGCTCGCTTCCCGCCGCGACGAAGTTCGGGTGCGTGTCAGGCCACCGCCGAGTCGGCCTGAGCGCCTGCCTCCGGCAGGGCCTTCTTGGCGACCTCAACCAGAGCGGCGAACGCCTCAGCGTCGGCGACCGCGAGCTCGGCGAGCATCCGCCGGTCGACCTCGACCCCCGCGGATCGAAGCCCCTGCACGAACCTGTTGTAGGTCATGCCATTCGCGCGGGCCGCCGCATTGATGCGCTGAATCCAAAGTCGCCTGAAAGCGCCCTTACGGTCCTTGCGGTCCCGATAGGCGTAGGTCATCGAGTGGAGAACCTGCTCCTTGGCCTTGCGGTATAGCCGCGATCGCTGGCCACGGTATCCGCTCGCCCGCTCGAGGACGGTCTTGCGCTTCTTGTGGGCGCTTGTCGCCCGCTTCACGCGTGCCATGTTCTGGACTCCCTCGGCTGGGCTCGGGCTACTTCCCGAGCAGCTTCTTAATCCTCTTCGCGTCCGCCTCGGACAGCACGACGTCGTGGCCCAAGCGGCGGGTGTGCCGGGACGGCTTGTGCTCAAGCAGGTGATTACGGTTGGCGCGGCGGCGCATCACCTTGCCAGAACCGGTGAGCCGGAATCGCTTCCTGGCACCGCTGTGGTTTTTCATCTTCGGCATGGTCGCCGTCGTCTCCAGTCCTCGTGTGCCTTACGGCACGGCGTTCCACTGCGTGCCTTATATACGCGCCTGCTGGCACTGTGTCGCTAGTGTGCTTGGTGGCGCTATTTCGTAATCTCTGGTGGCACTGTGTCGTCTAGCGTGCCTGCTGGCACGGTGTCCTTAGCGTGCCTGCTGGCACGGTGTCCTTAGCGTGCGTAATGGCGCTGTTAGACGCACGCTGTACCGCGGTTTCGCATCGTGCCTCGCGGCACGGTGCTGCGGCGTCACTAGCACCTGGCTAATCACCGCCACGGCGCGTGTTTCGCTGCCTGCACGGGCTTTCGCTGCCTGCACGGGCTTTCGCCGCCTGTTCCGTGCGGGAGCGTCCGCACAGCACGCGGGGCCCCGGCATGTCTACGCGGGCGGATCAAGCAGCTTAACCGCTGTCAGGTACTGGCTGGCTCCTCTGGGCCGCGGCGCGGGCGAGGGACGGAACGCGCGGCAGCCCGCTCGGCCTTGGCCTCGCTCTTCTTCCTGTTCGGCCCGATCACCATGATCATGTTCCTGCCATCCTGCTTGGGCTGGGCCTCCACGAAACCCAGTTCCTCGACGTCAACAGCGAGCCGCTGGAGCAGCCGGAAGCCGAGTTCTGGGCGGGACTGCTCGCGCCCACGGAACATGATGGTCACCTTGACCTTGTCGCCTTGCTTGAGGAACCGCTCCACATGTCCACGCTTGGTGGCGTAGTCGTGCGGGTCGATCTTAGGCCGGAGCTTGATCTCCTTGATGACCGTTTGCGCCTGGTTTTTGCGCGCCTCCCTGGCTTTGAGTGCGGACTCGTACTTGAACTTGCCGTAGTCCATCAGCTTGCATACCGGGGGGCGTGCGGTAGGCGCCACCTCCACCAGATCAAGGTCGGCCTCTTGCGCCAACCGGAGCGCATCGCCAATCGCTACGATCCCGACCTGCTCGCCATTCGGTCCGACAAGCCGGACTTCTGGGACGCGTATACGCTCGTTAATTCTCGGTTCGGGGCTGATGTGACCTCCTTGGGCGTCACGCCTGCCGCCGACATTCCGACGGCAGAACCTATCGGGCCTGCCGTGCGAGCTAAGCTGCGGCATCCTACCGCAAAGAGGCCCCGCACAGCATGCATGCGGGGCCCATCGAGGCTGCGCTGGCGCTACAAGGCCGCCGGAAAGGGACGGATCGCCAGCATGACCATGAACCATGCTGGTAACCGCCCAATCCAGGCGGCGCCCGGAGCGCCCCGGATTCGCAGCCGTACCCGTCAGCCAGCAGCCGACTAGGTGGGAGATAGTCCTCCGCTTGCATGTCCGGCACGGTGTGCCGGACCGGTCAGTACTGCAGTGTACCGCACCGCTTGCAGCGCAGGCATGCCTGGCGGGGTCACGGCCATTGCGGACAGGTGCGCAGCCCGCGCTGTCGCGGGACCGTCGCCGCGGCGCGGACCTTGCTTCGGATGTGACGGTGCTCGTTACGGCTGCTCCTGCTCGATCAGGTCACCAAACCGGCCGACGGTCGACAGCAGGAATCTGCGGATCACCAGCTCGTCGTCAGGGTCGACATAGCTAAAGGCTGTATTCCAGCGAGCAGCCACGTGCTCGCGGGCATTCTTCAGCTTCTCGCGCCCCTCGCCGGTCAGGTGCAGATGGACGACACGCCGGTCATCGGGATCCCTGCGGCGCTTGACGTAGCCATCTCGCTCAAGCACGTCGGCGAGATAGCTCACCATGGGCGGCGTTACCCAGGACCGCGCGGCCACCTCACCGGATCGCAATCCATCGCGCTCCTCGAGCGCGGTGAGGACACCGAGTCCGGCGGCCGTAACACCGGTCCCTTCCGCTGTGTACCACCAGTAGGTGCCTATCAGCCTCGCCGCGAGGCCTGCGAGCCGAGATACCGGCAGCCGGTCAATCGGCGTGTCATCCCACGCGTCGCCCCACCTCACCCCGTATTCGCGTGCCGTGCCCGGCCGTCCGACGTCCGGTTGCGGCCGGCCCGACGTTACTGCGTCATCCCCCGCCGGCCCATTCGGCGCCGTCTCGGTCATCCTCGCAACCTCACCCGTGACACTTGGAAGTCAAATCATTAAGTCATTCAAGTATTAGGCCCGCTGCGGGCTGCCAGTTCCGCCAGCCCTGCGGCACGCATGGCAGCGAGCGGCGCCGGGTGCCCTGTCATCAGCTCAACCTGCCGTGCGGCCTGGTGCAGTAGCAGCTCGAAGCCGCCGACTATGACCGATCCACCCGCCGCGGCGACCGCGGCAAAGCGGGTCGGCCACGGGTCGTACGCGACATCGAAGACCACCAACGGCGAGTGCCGACCACCGGACAGCCAATCCACGAGCGCATCCGCGGCGCGCGGCGGCACGGTGCACACAACGAGCCCGACGGCCCCTGATGAGGTTTTCGCGACGCACGTGTTGGCGGGACTACGAGCGAGCGACCCAAGGTCATCCACCCTGATGGCGACGTCCAGCCTCTTGGCCGCCGCCTCGAGGTCGCCGGTGCGGCTCGTGTCACGCACCGCGACGACCACCTCTCGCACACCGAGCTCCTTGAGTGCGGCAAGCGCGGAGCAGGCCGTGGCCCCAGCCCCGATGACAACCGCACCTCGGCTCGCGCTCCACTCCGTCACCCCAGCATCCGCGAGCGCGGCCACCATGCCGCCGACGTCGGTGTTGTAGCCGAACCTGCGGCCGTCGGAGAGCACGACCGTGTTGGCACCGCCGACATCGGACGCGAGCGGCTCGACCTCGTCGAGCAGTGGCAGCACAGCCCGCTTCAGCGGCATCGTGAGCGATAGCCCTGCCCAGGTCTCGTCGAGGCCGTCCAGCAGGTCAGGTAGCCGTGTTTCGTCGCACTCGACCGCCGTATAGCTCCACCCGCGCAGGCCGAGCGCCGCATAAGCGGCACGGTGCAGCGTGGGTGAGAGCGAATGGATGACCGGCGAGCCGAGGACGGCTGCTCTCATCGCGCCGCCCTCATGGCACCGCTCTCGTCGCACCGATCTGGTTGCACAAGTTCCCATCGGACAGCATTCGCTACGAGGTATTCAACACGCATGGTTTATCACGAGAAGCCGGGTGTAAGAAAGTCAGTCCCTGCCCCGGTACATGACCTGGACAATTTCGATCATCAGCCTTGGCCAAGGTTCTTCGCGAGTTCGGCTCTCAGCTGGGCGAACTCGGTCGGGCTCGAAGTGAACTCGGTGAGGCCGGACTTGGGGTTCACGGCGACGAAGTAAAGCCAGTTACCGACCGCAGGGTGCAGCGCGGCGTGGATCGCGGCATCACCCGGATTGTCGATCGGGCCGGGCGGCAGTCCTGTATGCCGATAGGTGTTATATCGAGAGTTGACCTCGAGCTGCTGATTCGTGGCGAGGATTCCGTACGTCTGCAACGCGTACATGACGGTGCTGTCCAGTTGCAGTTGCATATTCACAGCAAGCCTGTTATAAATCACTCGTGCAATCTTGGGAAAGTCCGCTTCCCGGCCTCCCTCAGCCTGCACCAAGCTGGCGACGACGATCGCTTCTGCCGGAGTAAGATGAACCGAGCGAGCGGTGCTGACCAGATGGATCTTCGTCGCCTCGGCATCGAACTGCTGCACCATGGCGCGAAGTACCTCGGCAGCGGTCATCCGTGGCTGCACCGGATAGGTAGCGGGGAACAAATAGCCCTCAGGCCGGTTTCCGGCGTATGAAGGCAGACCAAGCACCACGGGGTCAGCGAGTGCCGCGAGGTAGCTCTTAAGCGGAATGCCAGATTTGGCGCCAAGTGCTGCCGCGACCTGAGTGGCCCGCAGGCCCTCCGGAATAGTGATCCTCAGCTGGATTCTGGCGTCCGGATTGAGCAGCAAGCCGAACGCGAGCGCCGCTTTCATACGCCTATGGAGCCGGTAGAAACCTGGCTCAAGCGCGGTTTCCTGCGAACTCTGCTCGGCCGCCTTGACAAAGGCTCGGGGGCTAGCGACTACGCCCAAGCCGAACAGTGTCTTTGCCACATCACTGGCTGTCTGATTCTGCTGGATCTGGATGACGACAGTGCCATTTCCTGACCCGGAATAGTCCGGGGGTATCACGTACTCACGAAGGAAGTGGTAGCCGACCATGCCGCCCCCCGCTAGGAACACAGCTAGCACAAGCAACGCGATCAATGGTGCGCTGAAACGGCGCCCCTGGCGCCGCGCACGGCCCTGACCACGGCGGTTACGTCGGCCGCCGCCGCCCATCGGGACGATCGGATCGCCTGCGTCCTCCTCTCCGGGATCTGCGGGATCTTCGGGCCATCCGGGCCCTTCGGGCTCCCAGTCGTACGCGCCGTCCGGCTCTTCGTCGTCATCCGCGTAGTTGCCGCCCTGGACGTTTTGATTGTCGTCCCGGCCTGGAAACTGGCCGGGTGGCGCGGCAGCCGATGCCATCGATCCCGACTGCGGCGACTTGGTTTCGCTCGCGTTGGCCGTTCCTGCGGGATACGGATCTTGCGGCACGCTGTCGCGCAACGGGCCCGTTGGCGCACCCGCACGGTCCCGATCCGTGGGCACGTCGGCTGCGTGAAGGTCGCCGCGCGCGTCAGGTTCCTGCCGGAAACCTGGCATTGGGCCAGATTCCCGGCGTGCATGGGAATCTTGCGAAGCCGCGGATATTGAGCCCGGATATGGATCGCCCGGATACGGATGGCCTGGATACGGATGGCCCGGATACTGATGGCCCGGATACTGATCGCGCGGATACCGATCGCGCGGATACCGATCGCCCGGGTAGGACGACGGCGCGGCCGGATGCGGATCGGAAGGCGGTTCGGCGAGCGGGCCACGGCTCACAATGGCCCCCGGCCTCGGCTGCGGTCCCGCATACGGGTCAGGCCCCACATCGGACTGCGGTCCCGCAAACGGGTCAGGCCCCACACCAGACTGCGGTCCCCCATACCGGTCAGGCCCCACACCAGACTGCGGACCCGCAAACGGGTCAGGCCCCACACCAGACTGCGGACCCGCAAACGGGTCAGGCCCCACATCGGACTGCGGACCCGCATACGGGTCAGGCCCCACATCGGACTGGGGTCCCGCACCCGGGTCAGGCCCCACATCGGACTGCAGTCCCGCAAACGGGTCAGGCCCCACACCAGACGGCGGACCATCGTAGGCGCCTGCCTGCGGCCCGGGCTGTGACCCCGGCCGCGGCCCCGCGTACGGGCCACGACGTACACCAACCTGGGGTCCGCCGTACCCGTCAAACCCCAGGCCGGGCTGCGACCCCGTCGGCTGGTCCCAGTACGAGTCCGGGGAGTCGCCCGGATTGGCGCCGTCCCGAGCGGGGCTCGCCGGATACGGATCGTAGTGGCGGCCCGATGAATACGGGTCCTGCGGGGGTCCAGCATCCTGACCAGGACGGTCGTCACCGGCAGCCGCAGGCGAGGTTAGCTGACTATCTGGGCTGTAGCCAGCGCTGCTGTACGGTTCGCCAGCAGAGAAGCCGCCAGCAGAGAAGCCGCCAGCAACGGATCCGCCCGCATAGGAGCCGCCAGCAACGGAGCCACCCGGATGGCGGGCGACGGGATCGGCCCGATAGGGATCTGGATCGCCCAGCGTAGGCTCTGGCGGCGGTTCTGGGGCCTCGTCCTGCGGCGGATACGGCTGCGCGGGCATACCTCGGTGCCGGCCGGGCCCCTTACGTGCCCGACCCCGATCCGCAGACGCCCGGTCAGTGGATCCCCGGTCAGTGGGTCCCCGGTCAGTGGGTCCCCGGTCAGCGGATCCCCCATCAGGCAGGTCACCTCCGCCCGTCAAGGCTCCACCTCACAGGGTGAGTCCGCGCAAACGCCTGCGAGTTCACCTGGCGGCGCGCCGGTACCTCGCTCGGCGTCGAGGGCCGCCTGCAAGAGAACCGCGGCCGCTGCCTTGTCCACGACCTGGCGCCTGGCCCGCTCGTCCCTGCCGCCCTGGCGCAGGGCGCCATGCGCCGTGACTGTAGTGAAGCGTTCGTCGAACAAGCGCACCGGGACCTTCGTCAGGCGGGCGGCGAGCCTAGCCGCGAATTCCCTCGCGGCCGCGGCGGCTGCGCCCTGCCTGCCCGACAACGACGTGGGCAGGCCTACGACCACTTCAGCCACATCGTTCTCGGCGACGAGCCTCACGACAGCATCCACGTCACCGCGGTCGCGGCGAATAGTTTCAAGCGGCGAAGCGAGCACGCCCGCTGGATCGCTGCGAGCCACCCCGACGCGCACCGAGCCGACGTCGATCCCGAGCCGCACGCCGTCTCTCACCGGGCGGTGGGCACGCTCCGCTGGCTCTGGCACAGTCTCACGCTACGCTCCCGACGCAGTGGTGTCGCGTACCGCGCTTCGAACCGCATCAAATGCCGCATCGACAGCATCCGCCTCACCCGCGGTCAGCGGCGCGCCTCCGCCCTGGGCAACATCATCCCTGCCGCCGCCTCCGCCGCCGAGCGCGCGGGCGGCAATGCCGACCAGTGCGCCGGCCTTTAGCCCGGACGCCCGGCCTGCGTCATTCACCGCGATCACGATCACTGGCCGATCCTTGGGCACGCCGGCGAGCACCACGACCCCCGGCCGACCGGCGGCGAACCTGCCCCGGATGTCGAGGGCCAGTTCACGGATCCCGTCGGCGGTAGTGCCGTCGGGCACCCGCTTGAGAACCACCGCCACCGGGCCGACATCCTCGGCTGCCGCTGCGAACTGGGCGGCGGAACTCAGCAACTGCGCCGAGCGGAATTGCCTCAGTTGACGTTCGGCGTCACGCAGGCGTGACATGATTCCTGCCACCCGGTCCGGCAGCTCTTCAGGGCGCGCCTTCAGCTGTTCTGTCAGCTGGGAGACCAGCACGCTTTCTGTGGCGAGGAAGCGGAACGCGTCCAGGCCGACGAGCGCCTCGACGCGCCGCACGCCTGAGCCGATCGAAGACTCGCCGAGGATCTTCACCAGGCCGAGCTGGCCGGACCGCGCCACGTGGGTGCCGCCGCAGAGCTCACGCGAGTAGTCACCCACTTCAACCACACGGACGTCGGTGCCGTATTTCTCGCCGAACAGGGCCAGCGCGCCCAGCGCACGAGCATCCTCGATCGAGGTGTGAAAGGCACGAACATCCAGGTCGCCGATCAGTACCTCGTTCACCTCATCCTCAACGTCATGAAGCACAGAAGGCGGGACTGCCCCCGCCGCGGTGAAGTCGAACCTGAAGCGGCCTGGCGAATTCTCAGAGCCGGCCTGTGCCGCGGATTCGCCGAGCGCGCCACGGAACGCGCGGTGCACCAGGTGAGTCGCGGTATGCGAGCGTGATATCGCGCGCCGCCTTTCGATGTCGATCTCCGCGTAGGCTTCATCCCCGACCCGGATCTCGCCCGAGCGGACCTTGCCCCGGTGGACGATAAGCCCGGCGACGGGTGACTGGACGTCGAACACCTCGACATCGGTGCGTCCCCCATCAGCCTGGATGACGCCCGCATCAGCGAGCTGGCCGCCGCCCTCCGCGTAGAAGGGCGTGCGGTCAAGCACCACTTCCACCTCGGTGCCGGCCGCCGCCGCGGGCACCGGCGCACCGCCGACAAGCAAGCCGACAACCGTCGCCTCGCCCGCCGACGCGTCGTAGCCGGTGAAGGCGACTGCGCCCGAGCGGTCGAGCAAATGGCCGAAGACCGAGACGTCGACGTTGCCGGTCCGCTTGCGTGCCGCGTCCTCCTTGGCCCGCTGCCGCTGCTCGCCCATGAGCCTGCGGAAACCGTCCTCATCAACCGTGAGGCCCTGCTCGGCGGCCATCTCGAGGGTGAGGTCAATCGGGAAACCGTACGTGTCGTGTAGCTGAAACGCCCGCTCTCCTGCGAGGCTCACCGAGCCGCGGCGCTTGTTTTCCTCAACGGCGGCTTCGAAGATTGCGGTCCCGGTGCGGAGCGTGCCGAGGAACGACTCCTCTTCGGCGTCGATCACCGTCTGGATGCGCAGCGCATCCCTGATGAGCTCAGGGTACTGCTCACCCATGACCTCGATCCCGACCGCAGAGAGGTCATGCATGAAGCGCTCTTCACCGCGCGCGCCGCCGCGCTGACCCCCGGCCAGCAGCCGCAGGTTGCGGATGCTGCGCCTGAGAATGCGCCGTAGCACGTAACCACGTCCCTCGTTGCTTGGGATCACGCCGTCCGCGACCAGCATGACGGCGGTCCGCAGGTGGTCGGCGATGATGCGCAGCGAGACATCCGTCCGCGGATCGCGGCCGTACTTGGACTGGGTCAGGTCGGCGGCACGGTCGAGGATCTTCCAGGTGGTGTCCACCTCGTAGATGTTGTCGACCCCCTGCAGGATCGCCGCCATCCGCTCCAGGCCCATCCCGGTGTCGATGTTTCTCGACGGCAGCCCGCCCAGGATCGGGTACCCCTCCTTGCCCGGTCCGGGCCCACGCTCGTACTGCATGAAGACGAGATTCCAGACCTCGAGGTAACGATCCTCGTCCGCCACCGGGCCGCCCTCGGCGCCGTACTCGGGTCCACGGTCATAGAAGATCTCCGAGCACGGCCCGCAGGGCCCAGGAACACCCATCGACCAGAAGTTGTCGGCCATGCCACGCCGCTGGATACGCGCCGCGGCCACGCCTACCTGGTCCCGCCAGATACCAAGCGCCTCGTCGTCCTCTTGGTAGACGGTCACCCATAGCTTGCTCTCAGGGAATCCGAACCCGCCCTCGCTCTCCGCGCGGGTCAACAGGTCCCACGCATAGGGGATCGCTTGTTCCTTGAAGTAATCACCGAAGGAGAAGTTCCCGAGCATCTGGAAGAACGTCGCGTGCCTGGTCGTCTTCCCAACTTCTTCGATGTCCGGCGTCCGCACGCACTTCTGCGCGCTCGCCGCACGCCGGAACGGCGGTATCTGGTGGCCGAGGAAAAACGGCTTGAACGGCGCCATCCCCGCATTGATCAGCAGGAGCGTGGGATCCTCCGCTACGAGGTTGGCCGACGGCACAATCGTGTGCCCGCGCTGCCCGAAGTAGCTCAGGAAACGACGGGCGATCTGAGCCGACTCCATCAGCGGCCATCCTTCACGTCATCAGGGCACTCACCGTCCGCGAATGCCTGCGTGGCCGCCCAGTCCCTGGCAGCCCGGTGTCCTCCGAGCCTAGGCGCTTCGCGCGAGTCGGAGAGCCGGTAGATGCGCATCCCTTCACGCACATCATGGGCGAACGCAGCCGTTGCCCGCGCGCCGCGCAGGAGCGGTCCGTGCCAAGGTACTTGGGCCCTGCGCGCGGTCCCAGGCGACGGCAGGAGCGGCCACGACCGGGCGGTTTCCTGCGCAGGCGCAGGTGACAAGGCGCGAGCCAGCCGCGCCAGCTTACGGTATCCGCTCACCCCGGCGGCAGCGCCGAGGCTCAGCCAGAACACGCGGCGGATCATTCCGATCACCGCCGCACCCGCTGCCTGCCTGCCTGCCGCGGCGCGGCATTCCGGCCCACCGGCAGCGCGGCGGGCGCGGCAGCCGCATCGGCCTGTATCGCAAGCGCGCCAGGATCGGTCCGCGCGCGGCCCAGCGGGGCCGCGCCGGGCCGGCGCAACGCGACCGCACGGCGCACGCCGAAGGCGAAGCCGGCGACCTGGCCGAACGGCCCGCCGAGAACGCTGCGCACCGCACCGGTCAGCGTCGACACGTCGGCGGTCAACTCGGCGATGTTGGTGCTGACCTCATCCATGTTCGCGGTGATCGCATCGGTCCTCGCGAGCTGCTCATGCGCACGATCCACGGCAGAATTTGCCCGGCCCAGCATGAGGTCGCTGCGGGTTCGGAATTCGGCCAGTGCACGGGACGCCTCGGTGATAAGCCTGGCGAGCCTGACGAGCGCGTACACGCCCGCTGCGGCGAGGACAGCGAGTGCGATCGCCGCGATCAGGGCTGCCGCCAGCGCGGCCATCGGCATGCCTGCTCCTTCCTGCGTCCGCGGGTTGTGGGCGACATCCCTGCGCCACATCTGCCCGACCCTATCGCCGCATTCACCGCGGGCAGGGCCGTACCCCAAAGCGATCATCTAACGAACACGGGGATCGGCGTGGGGTTTCGCTCCGTCATCACCCATCGGCGTCATCAACAATCGGTGCGGCCGCGCAGCACCGAGCGGATGCGCTCGGCCCGCTCGGCGTAGCGTGCCTCGACACCATGGCGGGTCGGCTCGTAGTAGATGCGGTCCGCCAAGACGTCAGGCGCGTACCGCTGCGTCACGATGCCGCTGTCGTGGTCGTGCGGGTACACGTATTCGTCGCCGTGCCCGAGCTTGCCCGCGCCAGGGTAGTGATCGTCACGCAGGTGCGCGGGCACCGGACCGATGCGGCCCTTTCTTACATCTACCTGCGCCGCGCCTATCGCCTTGATGACCGCGTTCGACTTTGGCGCCAGGGACAGGTGAATCACGGCCTGCGCCAGGTTGATACGTGCCTCAGGAAGGCCGACGAACTCGACTGCTTGCGCGGCCGCGGTTGCCGTCTGCAATGCGCCCGGGTCAGCCATGCCGATGTCCTCGCTGGCGTGCACGATCAGCCGGCGTGCGATGAATCTGGGATCCTCACCCGCTTCGATCATGCGGGCCAGGTAGTGCAGCGCGGCGTCCACATCACTGCCCCTGATGCTCTTGATGAACGCGCTGATCACGTCGTAGTGCTGATCGCCCGCGCGGTCGTATCTGACCGCGGCGCGATCCACCGCACGTTCCAGCGTTTCCACGTCGATGGCGCCGTCGCTTGCCCCGAGCGCCGCCGCTTCCAGGTAGGTCAGCGCGCGCCGCGCGTCCCCTCCGGCCAGCCGGACCAGATGGCTGGTCGCTGCTGGTTCCATGGTCACGCTGCCCGCCAGCCCTCGCTCGTCGGCCAGCGCACGCTCAAGCACCGCGGCGATCTCGTCGTCGGTGAGCGGTTCCAGGGTGAGCAGGAGCGACCTCGACAGGAGGGGGCTGATCACAGCGAAGAACGGGTTCTGCGTGGTCGCGCCGATGAACGAAACCCAGCGGTTCTCCACCGCGGGCAGCAGCGCATCCTGCTGCGCCTTGTTGAATCTGTGCACCTCGTCGATGAAGAGCAGAGTCTGCGCGCCTGTCATGCCGAGATCGCGCCGGGCGGCGTCGATGACCGCGCGCACGTCCTTCACTCCCGCGCTGACTGCGGAAAGCTCGACGAACCGCCGCCGGGTGGCCCGGCTCACCACATAAGCGAGCGTGGTCTTACCGGTGCCAGGCGGCCCCCACAGCAGCAGTGACATAGGGACGTCGCCGTCGACGAGCTTGCGAAGGGGCGTGCCCTTCCCGAGCAGCCGACCTTGGCCGATTATCTCGTCCAGACCGCGCGGCCGCATCCGGACGGCAAGCGGCGCCTGCGCAGCCGCAGCCTCGTCGGCGGCAGCGTCGAAGAGGCTGTCATGCTGCCCGTCCTGCGATCTCACCACCCCTCGACAGTATCCCGCGTGCGCCAGGTCAGCCCGTTAGGGCGTAGTCCCTAGCAGGTGACGTCGCCACCGGTGAACCTGGCCCAGGCAACGCCGCAGAAGATCACCGCGTAGACGGCGAACGACAGCAGGCCGTGCAGCAGGTCCGCCGAGGCGATCGGCGTCCGCAGCAGGCTGTCGAACGAGGTCCACCAGTGCGTCGGCAGGTAGGCGTGGACGGCGCCGAATTGCGGCACGTTGTCGATCACCTCGCTCGCCACCGCGATGATCGCAGTCGCCGCTATCGCGCCGATCGCATGCTCCGTCAAGGTGGAGATCGCCAGGCCGATAGCGCCGAGCGAAGCCATCGCCGCCGCCACATACAGCGCCACGAATACGAGGCGCAGCATACCGTCGGCGATCGAAACGGTTGTTCCTGACAACAGGGTCATCGGGCCGACGGGGAACAGGGCAAGCCCGGCGATGACCGCCGACACGGTCACCACGGCGCAGGCGCAGAGCGCGAACACGATGACAACCAGGTATTTGGTTAGCAGTAGCCGGGTACGCCCGGCCGGAACCGTCAGCACGTAGCGCAGCGTGCCGTAGCCGGCTTCCCCCGCGATCGAGTCGCCGGAAACCACGCTGACGACAAGCGGCAGAACCAGCGTGAGGAGCACGGTGAGTGCCGCGAAGCTGAGGAACAAACCGTTGCCAGTCACCTGTGCGAAGAACGCCGGTCCCCCGCCACCGCCGCCGCGCGGTGACCCGGCAAGCCGCAGCGCGACACCGATGATCACAGGTACCACGGCAACCACGGCGAGCAGCGCCAGGTTGCGCCGCCGTCTGAACACGAGCCCGAGTTCAGAGCGCGCATAGCGGAGCCACGCCCGGCCGGCCGCGGGGACGCGCCCCTCAGGCCCGTCGCCAGCCAGCTGGCTTGTGCCCGCCGCCCCGACCGTCCCAGCGGTGCCCGCTACGACCACATCAGCCGCTGACATCGAAGCCCTCTCCTGTCAGTTCGACGAACAGGTCCTCCAGGCTGGGCCGCGGGGAACTCAGCCCGGACACTGGGATCCCCGCGTGGACAAGGTCGGCACAGACCCGTTCGGGTGTCTGATCGCCAAGCTGCGCGGTGAGCTGGCGGCCGACCACCTGGACGTCGGTCAGGCCAAGTTTGGTGAGCAGTTCGGCTGCCCGCTCCGCTTCCGCGGTCTCGACCTGGATCCGCTGCGCGGCCTGCGGCCCCTGCTCCCGCAGCTCCTGCAGCGTGCCCTGGAACACCAGCCGCCCGGTCCGCATCACGCCGACGTGTGAGCAGATCTGGTCGACCTCAGCAAGCAGGTGCGACGACACGAACACCGTGACCCCGTCGGCGGCGATCTCCCTGATCAGGCCTCGGACCTCGCGTGTTCCTTGTGGATCGAGACCGTTGGTGGGCTCGTCGAGCAGGATCAGCTCGCGCGGCTGGAGCAGCGCGGCCGCGATCGCCAGCCGCTGCTTCATGCCGAGGGAGTAGAGGCGGTAGCGCTTCTTCGCGGCGGCAAGCAAGCCGACCCGCTCCAGGGCACGGTCGATCCGCGCTGCGGCCGTCGAGGGATCCGCTGTCCGGTCCGCCGCATCGATGCGCGCCAGGTTGGCCCAGCCGCTAAGGAAGGGGAAGAACGCCGGGCCCTCGACCAGGGAGCCCACTTTGGGCAGCACGCTCGCAGCGGTAGCTGGCATCGGCGCACCGAGCAGCGCCTGGCTGCCGCTTGTCGGGAAGATAAGGCCGAGCAGCATCCTGATCGTCGTGGTCTTACCCGAACCGTTGGGGCCGAGGAAACCGTAGACGGTGCCCTGGGGCACGTTGAGATCAATGGAGTCGACGGCGAGCTGGCCGCTGCGGAAACGCTTGGTCAACCCATTCGTAGAGATCGCGGGGATCACCGGATCCGCCGGGTCACGGTCCGCCGCGAGCGGGCCGCCCGCCTGGGCCATGGGGCCGCCCGCCTGGGCTGGCCCGCCGACTGTGCTCACCGCACCCAGAATGCGCGCCGCGCTCATCGGCCGGCCTGACCGGCGAGCTGCCCGGTCTTCGCTGCCGCGCTGTAAAGAACGTCGGGAGCCACCGCGCCGATCAGCAACCGCCCGTCATTTGTCAGCAGCGCCGAGACCAGTGTCGTCCGCAGCAGCCTGCCGCTGCCCCAGGCACCGCTCACCGGGGACGCGGCGCCGAGCAGGGCGTTGAGCTCGCCGCTCGTTTCGCTGCCCGGTCCGGGTTTGCCGCCCGCAGCGCCCGGCGGCGACGACGCGGGGAGCACCGCTACCGCGAGCCAGCCCTGCCCCACGACAGTGCCATCCGCGGAGCCATCCGCGGCTGGCTTGCCCGAGCTCGCCTGGCTGGAGTCACTGGCACTGCTGGCGGTACTGGCGCTGCTGGCGGTCGATGCCTGACGATGCGTGGCGGGAGGGCTCTCCTGGACCACTTTCGCCCCAGCCGGCGGGGTGAACGCGAAATTGGCCGCCGCTGGACGGACGAAAGCGATTGAGGTAAAGCCTGTCTGGAACGCCGGGGTGGCCGACCCGCGCGCGAAGACCTGTACCCGCAACGGCACGTTCCGGGCGGCGTCGACCGCGATGCGCACCTGCCCGACCAGCGAACGGCTGTCCTTTGGCGCCAGGACAAGCTCATACGATGCCTCCCCCGCCACCGTCACGTTGCTGGCGACGCTCACGCTGGTCGTCGGCCCGACAGCGGCGAGCACCTCCTTCGCGGCCTGCTGCGGCGTCGGCGGCGCCTGCGGGGGCGCAGGCGTGGATGCACCGCCGGCGGGAAGCCGAACATGCGTGGCCGTGTTCTTCACGCTGGACCACATCCAGACGTCCTGGCCGTTACGGATCACATCGGTCTCGCTCAGCTGGCCGGGTATCGCCAGCCGGATGTGCTGCTGGTCGGAATACCAGACCCGGATCGTGTGCGAACCGGTGAGAAGCGAGGGGAGGGACGTGGGATCGCCTGCGCCTGGCAGATCCGGCAGCCCGAGCGAGGCGGTCTCGACGACCGTCCCTGTCAGCGCGGGAATCGGTCCTGTCCGCCCGGCGACGGCCGCGAGCAGTTGGGCGGGCGTGCGGCTCGGCAACTGGGGCGTCGCCTGTGCCGCGGAAACCAGCGACGCGACGAGCACGCCGAATGTAGCGGCGACGGCGCCGAGCGGTACCGCCCACCTGAGACGGCGGGTACGTCGCGTCGACGGTGACATGTGACCTCTTCGTGAACTCGATTGACGCGGTGCGGGCGCCAGGCGCACGCTGACGCGCTGGGATTTTGTTATGTCTGATACCACTTTGCCTCGGCTGCGCTGTGCTGACGCTGAGAGGGGCTGTCGTGACGGTGAGCACGACCGGTGAGCGACACTGGAAGCCTGCACAATGCAGGTAAACGCCGACAAACGGGAAGGCGGGCCATGCGGGTGCTTGTGGTCGAAGACGAACAGCGGCTCGCCGCCGCGGTCCGGCGCGGCCTGCAGGCAGAGGGCTTCGCCGTTGATCTCGCCCACAACGGCCACGACGGCCTCCACCTGGCCAGGGAGGGTGGCTACGACGCCGTGGTGCTCGATGTGATGCTGCCAGGGGTTTCCGGTTACCGCGTGTGCGAGCAGCTGCGCGCGGAAGAGAACTGGGTACCCATTCTCATCCTGTCCGCGAAGGACGGCGAGTATGACCAGGCAGACGGCCTCGATCTCGGCGCCGATGACTACCTCACCAAGCCGTTCTCCTACGTGGTTCTCGCCGCCCGGCTGCGTGCCCTGCTGCGCCGCGGCGCCAAGCGGCGCCCAGCCGAGCTGCGCGCCGGCGATCTGGTGCTCGACCCTGGCAGGCGGGAGGTGCGCCGTGGTGACGCACAGGTGGAGCTGACCGCCAGGGAGTTCTCGCTGCTCGAGTACCTGATGCGCAGGGCAGGGGACGTGGTGTCAAAGACCGAGATCCTCGAGCACGTCTGGGACGCGGCGGACACCACCGACCCGAACGCCGTCGAGGTTTATGTCGGATACCTCCGCCGCAAGATCGACGCGCCGTTCGAACGGCGCGGCCTGCAGACGGTGCGGGGCGCCGGATACCGGCTGGCCACCGATGGCGGCTAACGGAGTGTGGTCCAGGTCGGCCGTCTGGTGGCGGCGGCGGGGCCTGCGGGCCCGATTGACCATAACGGCTACCGCCGGGCTTGCCGTCGCCTTGGCCGGTGGCGCTGTGCTCGGCACCCGCGCTCTCGCCGACTCGCTCGTCACCGGGCTCGACGGGACCGCGCGGCAAGGGGCGCAGGGCGTCGCCGCGCTTGTGAACGCCGACCGACTGCCCGATCCGGTCCCGGTGGCAGGAGGCACCGTCACGGTACAGGTGCTCGGCCCCGGTAGCCGTATCGTCGCGGCCTCAGCCGGCGCCGACAGGCTCGTACCGCTGCTTTCCGGCCGGACACTCGCAGCGGCGGCACGCAGCGGGCACTCGGTCCTGCTTGACGGCGGACCTTACGGGCTGCCTGGCCTGCTCAGAGTGGTCGCGGTTCCTGCGCGCGGCGGTCAGATGGTGATCGCGGCTGTCTCGTTCACCCAGGTGAGCGGCAGCATCACAAAGCTGTGGCACGCCGCGCTCGTCGGCACTCCCGTGCTCCTGATCTTCCTCGCCGGGGTGAACTGGCTGGTCATCGGGGGCGCCCTGCGGCCAATCGCGGAGCTGCGCAAGGGCGCTCAGGAGATCAGTGGAGCTGTCGGCACGCGCCGGCTGCCGGTGCCGCAGACCAGCGATGAGGTGCATAGCCTCGCCGTGACCCTCAACGACATGCTGACGCGGCTCACGTCGGCCGAGGAGCGCCAGCGGGCCTTCGTCTCCGACACGGCACATGAGCTGCGCAGCCCGCTCGCGAGCATCAGGGCCCAGCTTGAAGTCGCGGTCGATCATCCGGATAGCCAGGATTGGCGTGAGACCGCGCAGGGCGTGCTCGCCGACACGTCGCGGCTGGCCAGGCTGGCCGAGGATCTGCTTGTCCTCGCCCGCCTCGATGAGCGGCCGGCCGGCCGTGCCACGACCCGTACCACGGACCTCACGGTGCTCGCTCGCAACGCCGCCGCTCGCTACGAAGGCGCCCGGGTTTGCGTCGCGCTCGCGCCCGGACGTGCCACGCCCGGACGTGCCACCCCCACATCTGCCGCGCAGGGCGCGGCCGGGCCGGTGCTGACCCGCGGCGACCCGGACGGACTTACCAGGGTGCTGCTCAACCTGATCGACAACGCGGTCAGGTACGCGGCCTCCGGCGTTACCGTCGCGACGTGGCGGGACGGCGCGGATGTGCTGCTCGCCGTCACCGACGACGGGCCGGGCATCCCGCCAGCCGAGGCAGAACGCGTCTTCGGCAGGTTCACCCGGCTGGACGACGCGCGCGGTCGCGATGACGACGGACAGAGCGGTTCGGGTCTCGGCCTCGCAATCGTGCAAGCCATCGTCCGAGCGCATGGCGGCGCTGTCTGGCTCGAAGGCGCGGCCCCAGGCCTGCGCGCAGTCGTCAGGTTGCCCGCCGCTCCCCCGGCCGCAACGGACGACGGCCTGGCGGAAGGCGCAGGTGTTGTGGATGGTGCCAATCGTGCGCATGGTTCGCGCCATCAGGTCGCCAGGGATCCGCACCCCGACACGTGTGGTGAGAGTGGCGCCCGTGGTGAGAGTGCCGCCCGTGGTGAGAGTGCCGCTCGTGGTGAGAGTGCCGCGCGTGGTGAGAGTGCCGCCATTCGGCGCGGCCGTTAGGACTGTATTGCCGCGGGGAGGACGCCCCCCGGGATCCCCCCGCAGACTGTAGCGGCCCGCTCACTGCCGGATGAGAATCCGCCGATTCACGTATCAGGAGAATCTTGGGGAATTACGTCGATGCCCGCCTCGCGCCGCTGGGCCGGGGTGATCGGGGTAGGCGCACCCGTCAGCGGGTCGCTGCCCGACGCGGACTTCGGGAACGCGATCACGTCCCTGATGGTGGGCCTGTCGGCGAGCAACTCAACGACCCGGTCCCAGCCGAACGCGATACCGCCGTGCGGCGGCGGCCCGTACTTGAACGCCTCGAGCAGGAAGCCGAACTTGGACCCGGCCTCCTCGCGTGACAGGCCAAGCACGTCGAAAACACGTTGCTGCATCTCGCCACGATGGATACGGATGGAGCCGCCACCTATCTCGCTGCCGTTGCAGACGATGTCGTAGGCGTCGGCGAGCGCGCTCTCCGGCGCGGACTCGAACTTGTCCACCCACTCGGGCAGTGGCGCGGTGAACGGATGGTGCACCGCGGTCCAGCCGCCCTCGCCGTCCTCCTCGAACATGGGCGCTTCCACGACCCAGGTGAAGGCCCACGCGCTCGCGTCGATCAGGCCACAGCGACGGCCGATCTCGAGCCGCGCCGCGCCGAGTAGCTGCCTTGCCTGCGCGGGCTTGCCCGCCGCGAAGAACACGCAGTCGCCTGGCCCCGCGCCGACTGCTTCGGCCAGGCCCGCCTGCTCGCCTTCCGACAGGTTCCCCGCAACCGGGCCACCGAGCTCGCCTGCTGGCCCGATCAGCACGTAGGCGAGCCCACGGGCGCCACGGGCGCGGGCCCACTCTTGCCAGCCGTCGAGTTCCTTCCTGGTCTGAGCGCCGCCTCCCGGCATCACCACGGCCCCTACGTAAGGTGCTTGGAAGACCCGGAAGGGCGTCTGCGCGAAATACCCGGTGAGGTCGATGAGCTCACACCCGAACCGCAGGTCCGGTTTGTCCGAGCCGTACGTGTCCATCGCCTCGGCGTAGGTCATCCGCGAGATCGGCCGCGGAATCACGTACCCGGTGATCTCTGCCCACAGCCGCTGCAGGAGATCCTCGGCGACCAGGAGCACGTCCTCGCGGGTGACGAAGCTCATCTCGAGGTCGATCTGGGTGAACTCCAGCTGCCTGTCCGCGCGCAGGTCCTCGTCCCTGAAACAGCGCGCGAGCTGGTAGTAGCGCTCGATACCGCCGACCATCAGCAGTTGCTTGAACAGCTGCGGGGACTGCGGCAGCGCATACCAGTGACCTGGGCGCAGCCGGACAGGCACCAGGAAGTCGCGCGCCCCCTCCGGCGTGGACCTGGTCAGATATGGGGTCTCGACCTGGACGAAACGATGCGCCCGCATCACCTCGCTGGCCAGGTACGTGGCCGTGGAGCGGATGCGCAGCGCGCGCGCGGTCTCGGCCCTGCGGATGTCCAGGTAGCGGTACTTGAGCCGGATCTCCTCGCTCAGCTCCGTCGCGCCCTCGACCGGGAACGGCAGCGGTGCGCTCTCGCTCAGCACCTCGACGGTGTCGGCAGCGACTTCGATCTCGCCGGTGGGCAGGTCCGGGTTCTCGTTGCCCGGCGGCCGCTCGCCCACCCGGCCGGTGACCTTAACGCAGTATTCCGCGCGCAGGTCGGCGACGACGCCGCCGCTGTCGGTTGCGGTATCCCTGATCACGACCTGGGCGATGCCCGAGGCGTCCCGCAAGTCGATGAAGACCACGCCGCCGTGGTCGCGGCGGTGCGCGACCCAGCCTGCAAGCGTCACTTGCTGGCCGACCTGCTCCGCCCGTAGCGTTCCCGCCTCATGAGTGCGGATCACGAACACATCTCCTTCACGAACCCCTGCGAGACGACTGCCCGCGGGCATTCAACGGATCATTTCCCTAACGGCCGCGCGGAGCTCACCGCCGCCCCTACAGCCTCCTGGTCCGGGTATTCTCCGCGGCCCGGCCGGCCTGCGACTGCGACTCGGAGGACCTCTCGCCCGCCGCGGCGCCTTTGGCGTTGTCCTCCGCGCGCACCAGCGGCAGCACGAAAGGATTGGTCGCGCGTTCGGCTCCGATGGTCGTGTCTGGGCCGTGCCCAGGCAGCACGACCACGTCAGCGGGCAGCGGCAGGCACACCCTGGCAAGACTCTCCATGATCGTCTGGTAGTCGCCGCCCGGCAGGTCGGTGCGCCCGATGGAGCCTGCGAACAGCAGGTCTCCAGAAAACAGCACACCCGCCCGGTCACCATCGTCGTGGGCTGCGGGGAACGCTACCCGGCCTGCTGGCTCGCCAGGGAGGCGGAATACCACCGAGCCAGGGGTGTGACCAGGCGCGTGGTCCACGGTGATCTCCAGGCCTGCGACGCTGAGCGTCAGGCCATCCGTGAGTTCCCTGACGTCGTCGGGCTCGGACAGCGTCAGCCCGCCGAACAGCTGCTGACCCGGGCCGAGCGAAAAACCGCGGGCCGGGTCGGACAGCAGTTCCCTGTCGCCTGGATGGATATAGGCGGGAACATCCTTGGCGCCGCACACGGGCGCGACTGACCAGACGTGATCGAGGTGGCCGTGGGTGAGCAGTACCGCGACCGGCTTCAGCCGATGCTCACGCAACAGCTCGTCGATGCCCTGTTCGGCGTCCTGGCCGGGGTCGATGATCACGCATTCCGCACCGGGCTCCGGCGCCACCAGGTAGCAGTTGGCGGCGAACGAGCCTGCGGGAAAACCTGTGATGAGCACGCTCGTAGGGTATCGAGGATGACCGTGGGGCCGCGAACCGATAACGGATCAAGCGAAATGAGCCGCTGGCCGGTACGATTCGCGAAGTTTACCTGCCAGGTTTCCGCTGCCGCGGCGCAACGGCGGAGCCTGCCGGGTGACCGGGTTTGCGGGACGCAGTGATTGACACTGGGTGAATAACGCTGGGTGAATAACGCTGGGTGATAGGACACAAGGAGTAGTCGCAGGCACGGAGGCTGGCTCAATATAGTGCGTGCGCACACCTTATGCCCGGGCGACCGGTCACGTCAGCGATGGAAATAAGCCAACCAGGACTGCCCCTGCAGCGCATACGGTACAACCAGGACAAGGAGGACTGGACGGGTGGGAAAGCAGGATCGGCAGCGCAGGCTGGCCCGCGAGCGCTACGAGCGCCAGATACAGCGCCGCGCCGCGCGGTCACGGCGGGCGCGGCAGTGGACCGTCGTCAGCGCCGCCGGGATCGCCGTCATCGTGCTCGCCGTGATCGGCTACTTCGTCTTCGCGCCCACCGGCGGTACCCCGGCGGCGGCGCCACCGCACTCAGCCACCCCGTCAGCGAAACCGGGCAGCCAGGCACCCGGGGCGACGGTGGAGCCCGCCGCGTCGGTATCCCACTGCGGCTACATCGCCGCACCGCCTGCGGCGCGCGAGGTCGGCACACCGCCCGCCACGCCGGACGTGACTGCCGAGTACGAGGCGACGATCCGGACAAACCATGGGAACATCGTCATCAAGCTCGCGGACGGCAAAGCGATGTGTACCGTCAATTCTTTCGTCTACCTGGCAGGCAAGGACTACTTCAGCGATACCAAGTGCCACAGGCTTACCACTAGTGGCATCTATGTGTTGCAGTGCGGCGATCCATCCGGAACGGGATCCGGCGGCCCTGGATATCGTTTCGCCAACGAAGTGGTGGGCGATTCCGCGACGGCCAGCGCCGACTTCCCGGCGGGCACCGTGGCGATGGCACATTCCAGCCAGGCAAGCAGCAACGGCAGCCAGTTCTTCCTCGTGTACAAGACCACGACGCTGCCGCGGGACTACACGCCGTTCGGCACCATCACGTCGGGCCTGGGTGTCATTCAGCGCGTGGCCAAGGCGGGTGTCGCCTCGGCTGCGGGCGGCCCTGGCGATGGGCCGCCGAAGGAGAGCGTCATCATCGAAAGCGTGAGCATCAAGAGGGCTTGAGCCGAAATCGTCGACGGTAGGGCCTTGACCGGACTGAGCCAGGAGGTCTGCGGTGAGCACCCCGAACGATCCGTGGGGCCGGGTTGACGCGGACGGCACCGTATTCGTGCGGACTGCCGACGGCGAGCGGGCGATTGGCTCCTGGCAGGCGGGCGATTCGGCCGAGGCACTCGCGTTCTTCAAGCGCAAGTTCGACGCGCTCGTGACCGAGGTGGACCTGCTCGAACAGCGAATCACCACCACCGACCTGTCACCCGCGCACGCGCAGGCCGGGATCGAGCGGCTGACCGAGGCGGTTACTGACGCACATGCGATAGGCGACCTCGACGGCCTCCGTGCCCGGATCGAGGGCCTGCGCGGCCTGGTCGACCACCGCCGTGCGGAGTTCAGGGCGGCGCGTGAGGATGCGCGCAAGGAAGCCAGACAGATCAAGGAGCGGATCGTCGCGGAGGCCGAACGCATCGCCGCGGAAGCCACGCACTGGAAGATCAGCGGCGAGCGGATGCGCCAGCTTCTTGAGGAATGGAAAGTGGCACCGCGCGCGGAGCGCGCCGTCGAGACCGCCCTGTGGAAGCGGCTGTCCGCAGCGCGCAATGCCTTCACCAAGCGCCGCAAGGCTTACTTCGCGAGCCTGGAAACCGAGCGCGAGAGCACGCGGGCCCGTAAGGAGAACCTGGTCGCGGAGGCGGAGGCGCTCGCGTCGTCGACGGACTGGACGGCCACCGCCAACGCGTACCGCGAGCTCATGCGCTCGTGGAAGGCGGCAGGCCGCGCGGCGCGCGGCGTCGAGGAAGAACTATGGAACCGTTTCAGGACCGCGCAGGACACCTTCTTCAAGGCCCGCAGCGAGTTGTTCGCGCAGCGCGACGCTGAGCTGCGCGAACACGCGGCCGTCAAGGAGAAGCTCATCACCGAGGCCGAACGCCTCCTGCCGGTGAAGGACGTCCGCGCTGCCCGATCGGCGCTGCGCACGATTCAGGAAAGCTGGGAGGAGGCCGGACCGGTGCCGCGTGAGTCGCGCGAGCGCCTCGAGTCGGGGCTGCGCCGGGTCGAGGAGGCGGTCCGCAAGGCGGAGGACACCCAGTGGCGGCGGGTCAACCCCGAGGCACGTGCCCGCGCCGAGGGCACCGTCGCGCAACTGCGTTCAACCATCAGCGGACTCGAGAAGCAGCTCGCGGGCGCTCGTGAGCGCGGCGACGAAAGGACGGCTCAGCAGGCGGACGAGGCGCTCACCGCGCGCCGGTCCTGGCTCGCGGAGGCGGAGCGGACGCTGTCGGAGTTCAGCGGCTGACCCAGTGGTCCGTGAGAACCGGGTCTCCCGGCCCGCTGCCGCTAGCAAGACGATGGCCCAGCAGGCGCCAGAATCGTTACCCGGTGGCCATCGTGTGCCACCGCCACCCGCTGCGGGTGTCAGCCGGTAACCCGGTAGACATCGTAGACGCCGTCGATCTGCCGGACGGCGCGGAGCACATGACCGAGATGCTTGGGATCGCCCATCTCGAAGGTGAACCGGCTCACGGCCACCCGGTCCCTGGTCGTGGTGACCGACGCCGACAAGATATTGACGTGCTGATCGGAAAGCACCCGGGTCACGTCCGACAGCAGCCGGGTCCGGTCAAGCGCCTCGACCTGGATGGCAACGAGGAACACAGAGTCGTCGGTCGGTGACCAGCGGACGCCCACCAGCCGTTCGGGTTGCGCTTCCTGCAAGTGGCGCAGGTTCACGCAGTCCTTCCTGTGCACGGACACTCCACTGGCGCGGGTAACGAATCCGGCGATGTCGTCGCCAGGCACGGGCGTGCAGCACTTGGACAGCCGGGCCCACACATCGGGCGCGGCTTCAACCACGATGCCTGGGTCTCCGGCGGGCCTGGGCTTCGCCTCGCGGCTCGGCAGCGTCACCTCGGCGAGGTCTTCCTCCGCGCCAGCCAGCCCGCCAGCGGCCCGGACGAGCTTAGCTACCACAGCCTGAGCGCTGATGTGCCTGTCGCCGACCGCCGCGTAGAGCGCCGACACGTCGTTGTACCGCAGGTCCCTGGCGAGCGCGAGCAGGCTGTCACCCGAGGCGAGCCGCTGCAGTGGCAGGCCCTGCTTACGCATGGCGCGCGCGATCGAGTCCTTGCCCGCCTCGATCGCCGCTTCCCTGCGCTCCTTGGAGAACCAGTGCCGGATCTTGTTGCGGGCCCTAGCGCTTTTGACGAAACCCAGCCAGTCCCTACTCGGCCCGGCTTCCTGCGCTTTCGAGGTGAAGATCTCCACCGTGTCGCCGTTGTCGAGCGCGCTCTCCAGCGGCACCAGCCTGCCGTTGACGCGCGCGCCGATGGTGCGGTGTCCGACCTCGGTATGGATGGAATATGCGAAATCGATGGGCGTCGCCCCTTGCGGCAAGGGAATCACCTTGCCGCGCGGGGTGAAGACGTACACCTCGGAGGCGGCGAGATCGAAGCGAAGGGACTCGAGGAACTCAGCCGGGTCGGCGGTCTCGTTCTGCCAGTCCACCAGCTGGCGCAGCCAGGCCATGTCTCCGGCCGCGCCCTTGCCGTTCCTGCTGTGCTTGCCCTCTTTGCCCTCTTTGCCGCGGCCGCCGAGGACCGTGTCCTCCTTGTACTTCCAGTGCGCGGCAACGCCGTACTCCGAACGCCTGTGCATGCCCCAGGTACGGATCTGCAGCTCGACCGGCTTGCCCTCCGGCCCGATCACGGTTGTGTGCAGCGACTGGTACATGTTGAACTTCGGCATCGCGATGTAGTCCTTGAAGCGGCCGGGCACAGGATTCCATCGTGCGTGGATCGTGCCAAGCGCCGCGTAACAGTCGCGGACCGAGTCGACCAGAACCCTGATGCCCACAAGGTCGTAGATCTCGTCGAATTCGACGTTGCGGGCGATCATCTTCTGATAGATCGAGTAATAGTGCTTGGGTCGGCCCGTGACGGTCGCCTTGATCTTCGCCTCGCGCAGATCGGCGGACACGTCCGTGACCACGTCCTGCAGGAAGACGTCGCGGCGCGGCGCCCGCTCGGAGACCATGCGCGCGATCTCGTCGTACCGTTTCGGGTAGAGCGTCGCGAACGCGAGGTCCTCGAGTTCCCACTTGACCGTGTTCATGCCCAGCCGGTGCGCGAGCGGCGCGAAGATCTCGAGGACCTCGCGGGCCTTTCGCTCCTGCTTCTCGCGGGACAGGTAACGGAGCGTCCGCATGTTGTGCAGGCGGTCGGCCAGCTTGATGACCAGGACGCGGATGTCCCGGGACATCGCCACGACCATCTTGCGGACGGTCTCCGCCTCGGCCGCCTCGCCGTACTTGACCTTGTCCAGCTTGGTCACGCCGTCGACCAGCGCCGCGATGTCCTCGCCGAACTCGCCGCGCAGCTCGGTCAGCGTGTAGTCGGTGTCCTCGACGGTGTCGTGCAGCAGGGCGGCGCAGATCGTCTCGGTGTTCATGCCGAGCTCGGCGAGGATGGTGGCCACCGCGAGCGGGTGGGTGATGTACGGGTCGCCCGACTTACGCCGCTGATCCCTGTGCCAGTGCGCGGCGACCGTGTAGGCGCGTTCCACGGTGCGCACGTCCGCCTTCGGATGGTGCGCACGGATGGTCTTGATCAGCGGTTCGAGGACAGGGTTCACGCTGGACCCCCGCTGTGCTCCGAGCCTGGCCAGGCGGCGGCGGACCCCGGCGCCCGGTGAGGCGGGCTGCGCCGCGGGCGCAAGCTCCTGACGAGTCTGGCGAGCCGGGCGCATGTCTGTTGCGCTGGCACCCGGCGGTGTCCCCCCGGAGGCGGAGCCATCTGGCCCGCCCCGAG
>DATIYI010000172.1:0-46840 GCA_035517695.1 Streptosporangiaceae bacterium | reverse complement strand
CACGGGCTCTTTCAGCACGGGCTCTTGAAGCACGGGCTCTTGAAGCACGGGCTCTTGAAGCACGGGCTCTTGAAGCACGGGCTCTTGAAGCACGGGCTCTTGAAGCACGGGCTCTTGAAGCACGGGGCTCTTGAAGCACGGGGCTCTTGAAGCACGGGCTCTTGAAGCACGGGGCTCTTGAAGCAGCTGCCGTAGTGGGACCTCAATAGATCCCAACCGTCCCAGCGGCCCCATGACTGCTGGGACGGTCGCGGGCTCACAATCAAACGTCGAAGTTGCCGCGTTTGGCGTTCCGCACGAAGACCTCCCAAGCCTGCGCTGTCAGGGTAAGGGCGGGACCCCCCGTATTCTTGCTGTCCCTGACCCCTATATTCGTGCCGTTCAGCCGCTTCACTTCTACACAGTTGCCATTCATGGCACTTAGTGTGCTTTTACGCCATTGGTACGCCTTCACTGTGCTACCCCCGTAGCGCTCATGATGCTAAGTTTTCCGGTATCTTGATCTCTTAATCGACGACGATGCATCGCATCTCCCTGGGAACGGAGACGCCCCGGCTCTCCGCGATCCGGGGCACGTGGTTGCCCGGATCTTAGCGCTCGGCGGGCGGCGACTCGATCAGAATGGCGCAAATATTGACATCGGTGCCCTGTCGGCGTGGGAGCCGGGGACCTTGGGCGGCCTGGTGGCTTCCGAGGCTGTCGCTGGATTACCCCGGGCGAACCGATGCAGTCATCCTACATTGGCTCAGCTTTCCGGCCGCGGCCAATATGTCCTTGGTAACGGATATCGCGCGATGGTGACGGCTGCCTTGCCAATTCCACACAGCGAGCCTACGGCGCAACGGATAACTGTCGTCGCATCACCGCCAGGTCACCGCCAGCGATCGTGATTAATCTGCCATATCAGTTCACGGGACCGGACTGGATCGAGTGAATTGCATCTGATATGATCAAAAGCACGTTGATAATAATAGGTATCTACCTCATCGTCTATATAAAGGCCATTGGTCATGTTCTCAAGATATACGACATCAGGTACTACCACACCGTGTATTTGAGTAAAGCGGAGAAGCGCGAAGGCACCCGTACAGACTGGATGAAATCCTCCCAATGGAAGAACCTGCAAAGCAATATTTGGACGTTGAGAATCCTCAACGAGCCTCTTGAGCTGCTCATTCATTACGGAGTCTTTGCCAAATTTCCTATGCAGGACTGACTCGTCCAGTATTACTGCGAATCGGAGCGCGTTATCCCCCGCGATGACCTGTTGGCGCTCGAGCCTGACCTTGACGCGACGCTCGATCGCAGAGTCTGGCAAGGCGGTGAACGACTGCCAGTTAGCGATCACTGCGCGACCATACGCCTCCGTCTGCAACAGACCGGGCACTACGAGAGGCTCCCAGCTCGAGATGGATTGAGCCTCGGCTTCCATATCGATGTAGTTGGAGAAGTCAGCTGGCCAGTCCGCCGAGTATGTCTCCCACCAGCCTTTACGTTCGGCCTCTTGGGCCAAGGCGAGCAGATCGTCGCGATGGCTTCCTTCGACGCCGTACAAGTCGAGCAACCTGCTGGCATCCTGCACTTTTATCCCGCTGCGGACGTTCTCTATCCGGCTGATCTTGGATGGTGACCAGCCCAGCTGTGCGGCTACCTGGTCTCCGGTCAGGCCGGACAGGTCACGGAGGCGGTGCAGTTCGGCGGCCAGCCGCCGCCTGCGCACGGTCGGGCTGCCATGATCGGACACCCGTCCCTCCAACCGTGTTGGTTGTTCCCAGAACGGACGTATTTCACACCTAACCTAGGGGCGGTAGCAAGGTGCCGAGCAGGTTCCACAACAATCTCTATTGCAAGCTCAATTAGAAGTTGCAGCGAAACATACGGTACCGGACAATCGAGGCAGCGGGCCAGATCCCCCACGCTGAAAGGGGCCAGGGTCCATGAAGATCAGGCGGAGGGACCCGATGGTTCCCCCGCCTTTTGCGTCTGCGGGGTGCCGAGCAGCCGTGATGATCACGCGACGGTTCGGGCAGGTAGATGCACCGCGCGCATATGCCCGTCCACCTCCGGGGGCAGACGCGACTCGAAAGGAGATCCGAGACGCGCCTCAAGGAGATCCAGACACGAATGCTGGGCCGGTTGGCACACCGACCCAGCGGACCAGAAACCCCCACTCGCCTGTCGACAGAAGAAGGAGCTGTGGTTACTACCTATACAACCCGACATGTCCCGGCCAGGCAACTCATCGCGACCAGCCAGATCAACCATCTTTATGAGAAGGGTTCCGGGCCATCGGGGTCTGCAGGGTCGAGGGGAGGCACAGGGTCGAGGGGAGGCGCAGGGTCGAGGGGAGGCGCAGGGTCGCGGGGAGGCGCAGGGTTTCGGGGAGGCGCAGGGCCGCCCCGGACCAGCACGTCCCTGACGGCACCGATGGCGCTGCCAGCGGCCAGTGCCGTGCGGCCAGCAACTGTGCGCAGGACGAGCTGGTTAGCGCGGGAGGTGAGCTCATGGTGATACCAATGATCGCCGGGGCAATAGTGACAGGCCTCGTCCTTGGCTGGTGGATTACGGTCACCGTGGCGGCGGCGGCCATATCACGCTCTCAGGCTCGTATGCAAAGGAAGATCAGGTACTGGCAAGACGAGGCGGGCCGCGCGCAGGCTCAGGCCGAGCAACTCACCCGGGCAGCATCGGAGCAGCTGATCGTCCAGAACGGTAGTCGAGAACGATAGTCCAGAACAGTAGTCACGTGAGGTTCACTACGCACAGCGGGTGGCTCGAGACCGGTGAGACGACGGACTGCCGGACGCCAGGCCGAAGGCCATGGACCGCGGGCCAGTCGGCCTCGCAGGTGACGCGGGAGCGCCGACAGGGGGCTCCCGCGTCACGGTCTGGCGGCACGCCGCCGTGCGGGCAGGCAGAAAACCGAGCTAGATTGGCGCGGTGAACAACGAGCTTTACCCGGCAGACCGGCTGGGCAAGGTCACCGGCGCCATGCGTGCCGCGGGCGTGGACGCGCTGCTGCTCACCCCTGGCCCCGACCTGCGCTACGTGACCGGCTACGACGCACCCCAGCTTGAGCGGCTGACCTGCCTCGTCATACCCGCGCACGGCGCGGCGTTCCTGATCGTGCCCCGGTTGGAACTGCCTACCGCGCGGGCGGCAGGGGTCGACCGGCTCGGCGTTGAGCTGACCGCATGGCAGGAGACCGACGACCCATACGCGCTTGCCGCCGCCAGGCTCGGAGATGTCAGCAAGGTAGGCATCGCCGACCGCATGTGGGCGACGGTGGTGCTGCGGCTGCGCAGCGTGCTACCTGGCGCGGAGCAGGTGCTCGCCGGACCGGTGCTGCGCGGGCTGCGGATGCGTAAGAGCCTCGCCGAGGTGGCCGCACTCGCCGAAGCGGGGGCCGCGATCGACCGGGTGCACGACCTGGTGCCCGGGCTGCTTCGGCCGGGCCGCACGGAGCGCGAGGTCGGCGCGGATATCGCCGCGGCGATTCTCGCGGAGGGACATGCGCGCGTCGACTTCGTGATCGTGGGGTCAGGCCCGAACGCCGCAAGCCCGCACCATGAGCTTTCCGGCCGCGTGCTCTCCCGCGGCGACGTCGTTGTGGTGGACATCGGCGGCGCCATGCCGAGCGGCTACTGCTCGGACAGCACCCGTACCTACGCAATCGGCTCGCCGCCCGCCGAGTTCTGCGCCTACTACAAGGTGCTGCAGGACGCGCAGGAGGCCGCGTGCCAAGCCGTTCAGCCCGGGATTACCGCGCAGGCCGTCGACGCCGCCGCCCGCGACCTGATCACGCAGGCAGGTTACGGCGAGTTCTTCATCCACAGAACCGGGCATGGCATCGGTCTCGAGACGCACGAGGAACCGTACATCGTGGCCGGAAGCACCGAGCCGCTGGAGCCTGGGATGGCGTTCTCGGTCGAGCCAGGGATCTACCTGGGCGAACACGGGGCGCGCATCGAGGACATCGTGGTCTGCACCGAGACGGGCGCGGCGCGGCTGAACAACAGCACCCGCGATCTCGTTGTGGTTGATGGGTGAGGCAGCCGACCGAGCGGCTTCCGATGAGACTGAGCGGCGAGAGAGACTGAGCGGCGATGATGACGGCGGCAGATGACGACCTTCGAGCCCTGTTCGAGCTCACCGACGAGCTAGTCGAGCGCGAGGTGCGGCCGGTGGCAGCCGCCGCCGAGGAATCCGGACATTTTCCGCGCGAGTTGTTCAAGGTAATCGGCGGTGCCGGGTTGCTCGGCCTGCCCTATCCGGCCGAATATGGCGGCGGCGGGGTCTCCTACGAGACGTTTCTGCAGGTCGTGGAGAAGCTTGCGGCGGGCTGGCTCGCCATCGGGCTCGGCGTGAGCGTACATACGCTGGCGTGTTTTCCGGTCGCGGCATTCGGCAGCGCCCGCCAGCGGGATCAGTGGCTGCCTGGGATGCTTGGCGGTGACTTGCTTGGCGCCTATTGCCTGTCCGAGCCACACTGTGGCTCGGACGCGGCAGCGCTGCGCACCCGCGCCGCGCGCGGGCCCAGCGGTTATACCGTGGACGGCGTCAAGGCGTGGATCACCCACGGCGGCGTCGCCGACTTCTACGCGCTGTTCGCCCGCACCGACGGCGAGGGCGTGGGACCGAACCGCGCGCAGGGGATCAGCTGCCTGCACGTGCCCGCCAGCGCGCCTGGGGTATCCGCCGCGCCGCCCGAGCGGAAGATGGGCATGCGTTCCTCTGTCACCGCACAGATGATCTTCGAAGGCGCGCAGGTGCCCGCGGATCATCTCATCGGCCCGGAGGGCGCCGGATTCAAGGTCGCGCTCGCGGCGCTCGATGCGGGGCGGCTCGGCATCGCAGCGTGCTCCGCCGGGCTGGCCCAGGCGGCACTCGACGTCGCGGTCGGCTACGCGAAAGAGCGGCAGCAATTCGGCAGGCCCATCATCAAGTTCGACGGCTTGTCGTTCATGCTCGCCGACATGGCGACAGCGGTGGCTGCTGCCCGCGCCCTCTACCGCGAGGGGGCACGGCGGAAGGACCAGGGACGTCCGTTCGGGACGCAGGCTTCGATGGCCAAGCTTTTCGCCTCCGACGCGGCGATGCGGGTGGCCACAGACGCGGTACAGGTGCTCGGGGGGAATGGCTACGTTACAGACTTCCCCGCGGAGCGCTACCTGCGCGAGGCCAAGATGCTCCAGATAGTCGAGGGCACGAATCAGATTCAGCGGCTGGTGATCGGCCGCGCGCTCGCCGAATCCTGACCTCGCCGCTGTTCATGATCGCCTTCGTCGGCCTAGAAAGCTGACGAGCCAGGTCAGCGCCCATCACCATTGCCCGTACGAGGGTGGCCAACCGCTCAGGTGCGACACGTCGATCATGGCCCAACCGGCATCGGGTTTGAGCGATGATGCCTGCCAGGGGTGACGCAGCAGTCCGGCCCACCGCCTTGATCCGTGCGGGCATTCACACCGGGCACCGATTGCGCTGTTCTTCCGGCAGTCCACCGTTCGCGCCGACGCCGACCTGTCGCCCATGCAGCTTGGCATTCGCGTGAGCGGCCGCAACGGGGGTGACTTCCGCATTTCGGTAGATGAGGCAGGGATGAGCTATGAGCCAGGCGACCTTTCTGATCTGTCCACCGTGCTCGATTTCGACACAGGCAGCTTGGTGCTGACGACGTTCGGCCGCAGCAACGGGCACGGTAAGGGGTGACCCAGCGATCGCCGACAGGTACCTGAACATGTTCTTCGCCATCTAGTAGGTCGGGGGGCGCCCGCATGCAGGCTCGTCGTGCGACCGTGATGAGTTTCTTAGCTGGCGCGCGCTGCGCAGCCGTTCAGGCCAATCCGTGGCGGCGCTAGCCGGGCGGTGGGATGTAGCGGGCCGCGCCATCTACGTCCCGGTAAATGTTCAGCCCGAGCGGGCGGCGGGCCTCCTCGGCGAGATGACCGAGCAATCCTGCCGTGCGGGCGAGCAGGGCGAAACCGCGCAGGATCTCGATGGGAAAACCAAGATCGGTCAGCGCGGCCCCGCAGACCCCTGCACCGTTGACCGGCAATGTCCGGCCGAGGATCGCCGGGTGGACGCGGCCGATTGCCTCGAGCAGCCGCAGGTGGGGGCCGCGCAGGCCCTCTTCCGCCGCGATGCGGAGGATCACCGGCGTGCGCGGGTCGCCGGTCTTGTGCACCGGATGGCCGAGGCCGGGCACCAAACGGTGCGCGGCCGCGGCCGTGCGAACCGCGCCACCCGCGATCTCGTCCCACCCGGCAGCATCCTCCGGCCCGGGCGGCTCCGCCTGATGTCCGGCGAGGACACCCGCGAGGAACCTGCCGCAGTCCTCCGTCACGCCAAGGAAACGCGAGCCCCCGCCGAGCAGGCCCGCGGCGAGCGCACCCTGCAGCGCCTCAGGCGCGCCAGTGAGAGTGAGCCGCGCCGCTATCGCCGACGGGGTTAGGCCATGGTCGGCGAGGGCCACGAGCACCGCTTCGAACAGCCGCAGCTCCCCAGGTCCTGGGCGGCGCATGGCGACGAGCCAGAACGCGAGCTCGCCGAAGCTGACCTTGCCGAGCAGATCGCCGGCGAGATCGTGCCCGAGCAGGCGGATCGTGTCCTGGTCCGAAACACCTATCGACGTTTCGTACTCCCCCCTGCGGTACTCGCTCATGGCGCATCCTCGGGGCCGGATTCCGGCGGAGCGGACTGCGCGTCGTACTCGTCCGGCGGATGCTCGGACGGCAGCCTGTGCTTGGCGACCCGCGCCGTCGGCGTGCGCGGCAATTCACCGAGAACCTGCCAGAACCGGGGGACCTTGTAGGGCGCCAGCCGCCCTGCCGCCCACTCCCGCAGCTCACCGAAGTCGACCCGCGCACCTGCGACGGGAACCACGAACGCCTTCACCTCCTCCTCAGAAAGGTCCGAGGGCAACCCGACGACCGCGCAATCCTGCACGGCGGGATGGGCGAGCAGTGCCTCCTCCACTTCAAGCGGCGAAAGGTTCTCGCCCCTGCGGCGGAGCACCTCCTTCTTCCTCGCGACGAAGGTGTAGGTGCCGTCCTGATTCACGGTGACCAGGTCCCCGGTACGCAGCCAGCCTGCTGTCATCACCTCGGCCGTCTCAGCAGGCATCTGCCAGTACCCGGGCGACACGGCCGGGTTGCGCAACAGCAGCTCACCAGTCTCGCCAGGCCCGAGTTCACCTCCGTCATCCGCGACCACGCGCGCCTCGTTCAACGTGCCAAGGCGCGGATGCTGCCGCGGCGCGCCGAGCGTGCCGAACGGGCGGGTGCCCCGGGGCCAGATCAACCCGTACGGCGTCTCTGACAACGCATAGCCGCAGACGATACGCAGGCCGAAGCGGCGCTCGATCTCCTCGTGCCGCTCCCGCGCCGGAGCGGGCCCGGTGTAGCACAGGCGGAGCGGGTTGCTCGCGTCGTCGGGTCGCTCCGGCTGCCGCATGAGGATTTCGAGCATCGCGCCGATCGCGTTGAACTCGGTCGCGCCGTGCCTGCGCGCGGCATCGAGGAAACCGCTGGCGGCGAAGCGTGGCAGCAGGATCAAGCCCGCGCCGCACGCCAGCGACCCCATGACCGAGTAGGCGGGCGCGTTGATGTGGAACAGCGGCAGCGAGGTCATCAGCCGGTCGTCCGCCGTCAGCTCCATCCAGTAAGGGAAACCCTCGCCCGCCATGGCGTACGCGCGGTGCGTCTGCATGACGAGCTTGGACCGGCCCGTCGTCCCCGACGTGGGGATCAAGACGGCGAGGTCGTCAGGGGTGACGGCGCCCGCCCAGGCGGGCAGCCGGCCATCAGACGCTGCGGAGGTCCAGTCACCCGCCAGCGCGGCTACATCGAGCACGCCGAGTCGGGGCACGTCGGCGACCTCGGCGGCCGCCGGCAGCAGGCTCGCGTCGGTGATAAGGGCCCGTGGCTGCGTCTGCCTTACGAGCCCGGCAAGCTCGGGCGCCGTGGCCTGCGGGTTCGTGGGCACCGTGACCGCGCCGAGCGCGGCGAGGGCCAGCCAGCACAGCAGGTACGGCGGGGTGGTCCGGGCGGTCACGACGACGAGGTCGCCGCGGCGTACTCCGGCCGCGTGCAGCACGTGCGCCACCCCCGCGACCTGAGCCCGCGCGCCGCCGAAGGTCAGGTACCCGTCGTCGGTCCGGAGCCAGATGCCGTCGGCGTTCCGGTCGGCTGCCTCTGACAGCAGGCCACCGATTGTGTCAGGCACCTACGCTCCCGGTCGCCCATCCAGCGACCACCTGCCCAGCCAGCTCACCCGCCCGCCACTGCGCCGGGGTCCGGCGCGGTACCTGTCGCCAGCGCCTCCGGCGTGATGATCTGATCGACGAGCCGGGTCGCCACCGTATGGTCGAGCCGGCCGGTGTCACGAAGCTCAGCGACGGCGGGCACGGGGTCGCGGTCGGAGAACAGCCGCTCATCGGCGTAATCGACGGGCCGGCCAGTCGGATCAACCGTCCACCACGACGCCTCGAGCGCGATGCCGTTGTTGTCGGTGAAGTAGATCGAGCGCAGGAAGCCGTGGTCGATCACATCGGTGACCTCACAGCCATGGCTCTTCAGCCGGTCGCGGAGCCGGAGCAGCGCGTCCTCATCCGGCAGGTGCATGGACAGGTGGTCGAATTGGGCGGCCCTGGCGTAAGGCACGCCGGCCGGCTTGGCGAAGCTGTCGATTTCCTGGCCGGTGAACTCGAAGAACGCGACGGTGTTGCCCGGCGCCACTTCGAAGAAATAGTGCCTAAACCCTTGGGTGCCGATGGTCGTGACGAGGCGCGCGTCGAGGACGCCGTGCCAGAACCGCACGGTCGCATCCATGTCGCTGGTCACGAGGGCGAGGTGGTGTACGCCTCGCCAGTGAACTGTGTCCGGTGTCGCAGCCATCTCCCAACGGTACGCCGGCCCGGCAGCGGGGGCGAGCCTGTGCGAGTGGCGGCGAGCCGGTGCGTTTGCTGGCTGGTACCTGCGAGGGCCGCCCGGTTCTCGCGTGCGCGCGCCTGCGCTGGGGAGTGGCGGCATGGCGCAGCATGTGCGATGTTCAGTCGGTGCGCAAATACATCATCATGGGTGTCCAAGGCAGCGGCAAGGGCACGCAGGCTGCCATCCTGGCAGGCGACTTTTCGCTGACGCATATCGGCGTCGGCGACATCTTCCGCTGGCACGTGCAGATCCACACCAAGCTGGGCGCGCAGATTAGGCGAACCATGGCTGTGGGTGAGCTTGTGGGTGACGATGCCGTTGAGCAGGTGGTACGTGAGCGCCTGGAACAGCACGACTGGAACTACGGGTTCCTCATCGACGGCTTCCCTCGCAACAGGCGGCAGGCGGAGTTCTTCCTCGAGAGCTACGACATCGACGGCGTCATCCACCTTTACCTGCCCGACGAGGAGGTATGGCGCCGGGTGCTCGCACGCCGGCTGTGCTCGGGCTGCGGGCTGGACTACAATCTCATCGCGCACCGGCCGGAGAACGAGGGCAAGTGCGATGTGTGCGGTGGCGAACTCGTGACCCGTGAGGACGACACCCCGGACGCGCTGACCGCCCGGCTGCGTGACTACCACGAGAAGACCGATCCGGTGCTCGCCCTGTTCCGGCGCAAGGAGTACGTCATCGACGTGGACGCGAGGCCGGATAAGGAAACGGTGCAGCGTGAAATCAGGCAGAAGCTAGGGCTACCGCTTGAGGGCGACGCCGTGACCGCGGCCACGACCGAGGCGCGGGCACCATCAGGTGCGTCGGCGAAGCGGGCAGCCGGGGCATAATCCCGGTCTCCACGGTCGGCACGGCACAGGCACACGGCCGTGCCGACCGCGGTAGGACTTACGCGGCCTGACAGCGGCCGGACCCACTCGGCCGTGACGACAGGGCCGTCGTCCTTACGGCCGTGACGACAGGGCGGTCTTCCTTACAGCCGTGACGACATGGCGGTCGTCCTTACGGCGGTGACAGGACGTCGGACGCACAGCGGCCGTGGAGACCTATCAGCTCTTACTTGTATTATCACAACTGTTATAGCCGTATAACTGCTGAGGTGAGCCGTGACCGAGCTCAGCCGCCGGCGGCGGATGCTCGTGCTCGGGATCTGCTGCATGAGCCTGCTGATCGTCGGTCTCGACAACACGATCGTCAACGTCGCGCTCCCGTCGATCAGGCGTGATTTTCATGCGCCGATCTCGGGGCTGCAATGGACGGTTGACGCCTATCTGCTCGTCCTGGCCAGTCTGCTGATGCTGTCGGGCTCTGCCGCCGACCGGCTCGGACGCAGACGCGTTTTCCAGACCGGTCTCGCCGTGTTCACCGCTGGCTCGCTGCTGTGCAGCGTCGCACCCTCGCTCGGCTGGCTGATCGCTTTCCGCGCGGTGCAGGCGGTGGGCGGCTCCATGCTGAATCCCGTCGCCATGTCGATCATCGTCAACACGTTCACCGAGCCGAGGGAACGCGCGAGGGCAATTGGCGTGTGGGGCGGCGTGATCGGCATCAGCATGGCGCTAGGCCCGATCGTGGGCGGCGCGCTCATCGGATCCGTGGGCTGGCGGGCGATCTTCTGGGTGAACGTGCCAGTCGGCCTCGCGGCGATAGTGCTGACCGCGCTGTTCGTGCCCGAGTCCAGGGCGCCGCGGCCACGGAGGCTCGATCCCGTCGGCCAGCTCCTGATGATCATCATGCTTACTTCGCTGACCTACGGGATCATCGAGGGCCCTCGCGCGGGATGGGGATCCGGGCTGATCGTCGGCGCCTTCGCGCTCGCCGCCAGTTCGCTTGCCTGCCTGATCGCATACGAGCTCCGCCGCGACGAACCGCTCATTGAGGTGCGCTTTTTCCGCAGCGTGCCGTTTTCTGGCGCGACCCTCATCGCCATCTGCGCGTTCGCTGGTTTCGGTGGCTTCCTGTTCCTCAACAGCCTGTACCTGCAGGACGTTCGCGGTTTCGGCGCATTGCACGCGGGACTGCTGCTGGCGCCGATGGCGCTGATGATGCTCATTTTCGCCCCCCTGTCCGGCCGTATCGTCGGTTCACGCGGACCGCGGCTGCCGCTCGTGGTCGCTGGAATCGGGATCATGACCAGCGGGGCCGGCCTCACCATGCTTGCGGATCAGACCGCGATCGGCTGGCTGACAGCGACCTACGTGCTGTTCGGCATCGGGTTCGGCATGGTCAACACGCCGATCACCAACAACGCGGTGTCAGGCATGCCGAGGTCTCAGGCCGGGGTGGCCGCGGCCGTGGCTTCGACCAGCCGCCAGATCGGCCAGTCCCTCGGGGTGGCGGTCATCGGGTCGGCTGTAACCTCACGCATCCACGGCCCGCTGGCGGTGAGCTTCGCCGCAGCAAGCCATGTGGGCTGGTGGATCGTGGCGGGCTGCGGCGGCGCCGTGTTCGTGCTCGGCATCGTGACCACAACCAAGCGGGCGGTCCGCACCGCTGCCGAGACCGCGGCGCGCCTCGCCCCGGGGGAGATGGATATGCGGCTGCCTGCGGAGGCGCCATGAACCACGCCATTAACCACGCCGGTTGTGGGGGGGCACAGGCGAGCCGGGTCTGGCAGGGCCTAAGGCAGCTTGTCCTCGAACGCCATGACAGGAGGCGCGCGGTTTGCGCGGCACTCGGCATGAGCTTCATCAGGGCCAAGGCGCTGCGCCTGCTGTCTGGCCAACCGATGACGATGGGTGAGCTCGCCGCGAGCCTGCCCGCGGACGCGCCCTACACCACGCTCATCGCCGGCGACCTGGAACGCCGCGGATTGGTGCGCAGGACCGTCCATCACACCGACCGGCGGTCGAAGATCGTGACCATCACTGCGGCCGGCCTCGAGGCAGCCGGGCTCGCCGAGCGGATTCTCGGCGAACCGCCCGCGGCCGTCCTCGCGCTCGGTCCGGCCGACCTGGCGCACCTCGACCGGATCCTGGCCAAGCTGCTCGGCGATAGCCCGCGTACTGCGGGCACTCCGGGCATCGCGGGCACGCCGGGAATCGCGGATACCGCGCGTACCCCACGTAACGCGGATACTCCGCGGGAACCGCCGAGCGGCCTCAGCGGCTCATTTGAGCGCACCAGCCGTCAGGCGTGAGATGATCCGCTTCTGGGCGATTATCACGATCAGCGAGACCGGGATGGTGACCGCGACCACCGCGGCATCGATGTGGTTGCAGAACACCTGGTACTGGCTCTACCCGAGGTTCACGATCGCGAGCGGGGCGGTGAAATGGCTCGGACCGGTCATGAACATGAGAGCGAACAGCAGTCATTCCAGGCCGGGATGGCGCCTTGGATCTGCTTGACCTGCGACTTCTACGGTAGGCCTGGTTCTGGCACCGTTACCCGCGGGGTGGAGGGCAGGGGTTCGGATACAAACATTCGGCACCTGGGTCGCCGGCTCCGCCCGAATGTTTATATGTTTGTTAGCTTCAGCGGCAGTCACCTAGTCGCTTGACGCCGCGGGCAGGATACTTGACGCGGGCAGGACACTTGACGCGGGCAGGGGCGCGTTCTTGACGCGGGCAGGCGGGCACGTGACGGACGTGTGTGCCTTGTTGCATGCAGGGTTGGCGGGAGGTGACGCGACGTGCGGCTGCCGCTGATAGCGCTCCTCGCGAAGGAACCCGCACATGGCTATGAGCTGAAGCAGGCGTTGGAGCAGACGTTCGGCCAGGCCTACCCGGCCCCTAACATCGGGCAGATCTACGTAACCCTGCAGCGGCTGGAACGGGACGGGCTTGTCAGGAGCGAGGACGTCGTGCAATTTAGCCGCCCGAACAAGCGGGTGTACGAGCTGACACGGGCGGGGCAGGAAGCCCTTGCCTGCTGGGTGGAGGAACCTTCTGACGGCGCGCATGTCCGTGATCAGTTCTTCATGAAGCTCGTGCTCGCGCCGCTCGCTGGCGCTGCCGACCGGATGGCTCTGATCAACAAACAGCGCCGTCACTACCTCAATCTGATGCGGGGCCTGTCCACACTCGCTACTGCTACGGACCGGGGAGATCGCATTGCCCGGCTGCTGATCGAGGGCGCGATGCTACATTTGCGGGCTGATCTGGACTGGCTCGAACGCTGCCAGGAGGAACTCATTTGACGCTGCTCCGGCCACGGTGTGATCTGGGGCTGCATCGCCGTGTTTCTCACGGACGGAGGGGCATCGGGATCCCCCCGGGGTTCCCGCGCGGCCTTGGCCCGCATTGTTACGGTGACCAGGTGGAAGAAATCGACAGGCAGATTGTCGCGCTGCTTTCCCGTGCGGGACGGCTGAGTTTCACCGAGCTCGCGAAGCGGACCGGCCTGTCGGTGTCCGCCGCGCACCAGCGCGTGCGGCGGCTGGAGAAGCGAGGGGTGATCACGGGCTACGTGGCGCTCGTCGGCATGGAGGAACTCGGGCTGTCACTGACCGCGTTTGTTTCGATCAAGCCGTTCGACGCCGCGGCACCTGACGACGCCCCAGAGCGGCTCGCCCATATAGCGGCCATCGAGGCATGTCACAGCGTCGCGGGGGAGGAGAGCTACATCCTCAAGGTCCGCGTCGCCTCGCCTGCCGCGCTCGAGGAGATACTGCAGCAGATCAGGGCGGTGGCATCCGTATCGACCCGGACCACGATCGTGCTCAGCACGCCGTACGAGAATCGTCCGCCCGACCTGTGACCAGGGCAACCGACGCGGGCATCCTGAGCGCCGGCCCGCTGTCCGTGACGTGCCGCCTCGGGCGCCTTGCGCGCAGTGGGCTGGCACACGATGGCCCACCGTGTCATATCCGGCGGATGATGGCCCCTTGTGTGCCACGCGGATGGATCGAGCCGACGGCGCTCAGGGGGTGATCGTCACGCGGCGCAGTGAGTTCCCTGAGAGGTCGCTGCAGGGCGGGACGAACGCGACCGTCGCCCGGTGCGTGCGGCCAAGCGCGACCAGATCCTCGGCCTTGGCGCTCGGGGCTGCCACGACGGTCGCGCCCACCGCGAGCGCGAGATCAAGCAGCGCCGAGTAGCCGCGGCCGTCACCGCTCGGCGGCCCCGCGAGGATGACGTCCCACGCAGCGACCTTCGCTTCCGCCGCCAGCCTCGTGACTTCGGCTCCGAGCTCACCGTGGGTTACGGGTCGTGGCAACTGGTTGTCGGCTCGCCCAGGCGTCCAGGTCAGCAGGGCGACGTGCTCGCCGCCGCGGTGCAGCGGCCGCATCGTCCCGCCGCGCATCAGGGCGTCGAAGCGCGTCACGCCGCTGATCTCGCCGAAGCTGATCACCTGGCGCACTCTGGAGCGCTCGGCGATGTCCAGCGAGGAATGGGCCAATGCGCCATCAGTGATCAGTATCCGTGCGTCGCATTCAGCAAGCTGCGCGGCGATGACGTCGTGGCACGACCCTGGAGAAGCTGGCGCAGGCACACCACCGGCCGCCCGGATCGACTGACTGGCCAGAGCGAACGCAACCGGCCCTGTGACGTACACACCGGCCACGTCTCCGGGCCGCATGCCGCGCCTGGCCAGGCCGGCGGCTGCGGCCCGCACCTTGGCGGCGAGGCTTGAATAGCTGATAGTGATGCGGCAGGCCGGATCCACGAGGGCCGACCGGCCATAACGCCCCGGTGCTATGCCGAGTACATGCTCGGTGACCGTGACGTCGGCGGACGGCATCTCGATCGCTGTCATGGAGCCCTTCAGACGTGACTTGATTGTGACTCTAGGTGATTGAGAGTACGCGTGGAGCCAGCTGGGCACATCGCCAGGAATATGTAGTCGGATGTGTAGACATTGAGGCCAGCGATCCCCTCTCCACCCCTGTCGGGCGGGCCCGGGCGCATAACGCCCGGGCCCGCTCTTCGCGCCTCCGCTGGCCTACCAGCCTCCCCCCCGGTGGCCTACAGGGCATTGCCCTGGCCGGACGGTGCGCGATGCATATGACGCTACGTAACGCGCGGTGCTACCACATCCGCCGACCTGTGCATACAGGTATGTATCTCTGCTGGCCCGTCTACACATAGTGACGGCATACCGCCTGCCGGATCCGCTGTGGGTGACGCCGCAGAGCTACATCGACGGGCACACGTCAGCCGGCCTGTGCACATGGATGTGTAGTCCTCATGGGTGCCGCGCCGCGCGGCAGGCAGACAACGTCCGCACATGAAGCGCGCCGCCCGCTGCACGTGCGGCGGGCGGCGCTGGCAGGGCGGAAAAGCCCGGGCGCGCTAGGGCATGCCTCGCCCTAATCCCCGGAGCGTGTCTCGCCCAGACACGAGTGCGAGCCACTGGTCGCGAGCAACTAGTCGCGAGCAACTAGTCGCGCCTGAAGGCGTCCTTCACCTTCTCACCGGCCTGCTTCAGGTTGCCCTTCGCCTGATCGGCGTGCCCTTCGGCCTCCATCTGCTCGTTGCCGATGGCGTCACCGAGCTTCTCCTTGCCCTTGCCCTTGAGTTCCTCGGTCTTGTTATTGAGCTTGTCTTCAGCCCCCATGATGATCCCCTCTCGATCGCTTTGCAGGAAGCCGTTGTCCTGCCCAAGAAGCCGTCGGCCTAACATGCACAGCCGAAACGACTCGGGTCAGGCGCGGTCCGCGGGCGCCGACAGGGAGGTCAGCCGATGTCTCGCTGGCGGAATCCGGCCAGGCCGGCGGTGGTCAGGAGGACTGCCGCGACGGTCAGCCAGATGAGCGGCGTAAGCGTGAAGGCAGTGCCGGGCAGCTTGGGCACATGGGTGAATGGTGAGATGTCCATCGCCCACTGGGGCAACCGCAGCAACGGGCCCAGCTGGCCGAGGAGCAGGAATGCCATCAGTGCCGCCCATGCGGCGACATCGAGCCGCGGAAGACATCCGAACAGCGCCATCGCGATCCCCACGAACAGCCACACGGCCGGCAACTGTGCCGTCGCGGCGCCAAGAAGCCTGGGCACTTGCCCGGCGTTGCCGGTGCGTACCGCGTCGGCGACGCCCGAGGAAAGCCCGGCGGCAGCGAGGAGGACGCCCGTGCCGGCCACCGCGACCACTAGGTGGCTCGCGGCCCAGCGGATCCGGCCGACAGCGGCCGCTAGCACAGGCTCCGCCCGCTCGCTCGTCTCTTCCTCGCGCAGCCGCAGGGTCACGGCCACGGCGTACGCCGCCGCGACGAGCCCGTACAAGCCAGCCATGGCGGCCAGGAACGCATCGGCAATGCCGCTGGAGCCCCCCAGCTTCGTGAAGGCGTGCCCCATCGCGCTGCTCGTGCCGACCAGGGTTCCTATCGCGGGCGTGAGGATGCCGATGACGGCTCCGATGGCGGCCAGGCCCGCGGTCCAGCCGACAAGCCCGCTGCGCTGCAGCCTCCAGGCAAGTGCGGATGGGCCACCTAGCCACCCGGAGGCCCGCTCCCGCCCAGGCCGGACAGGGACCAGGCCGGCGCCAAGATCGCGGCGCGCGGAAAGCGCGAAGGACGCCGCGACGGCGATCGCCGTGCAGCCGGCCGAGAGTGCGAGTACCCACAAGCGCTCGCCCCCGAACGGCCGGACTTGAACGGCCCAGCCGACCGGGGTCAGCCAGATGAGCCACGACGCCCCTTTCGCCGCCGAGCCGTCACGCAGCAGGTAAGCGGCGGTTACCACGGCTATCGCTATGCTGCGGGCGACCCGGGCGGTCTCGGCGATTTGCACAGCGACGGCCGTGACCGCGGCGAATACCCAGCCGGCCGACGCGATCGCCAGGCCGAGGCTGAACGCACCCGGGGCCGGCAGCCCGAGGAAGATCAGCCCCGCCGCGGTCAAGGCCGCGAACGCCAGGCTGGCGCCGAACGCGACGAGCAGGGCGGAGGCGAGGGCTGCTTGCCTGCCTACCGACGCCGCCCCGACCAATTCCAGGCGGCCGGCTTCTTCGTCCCCGCGAGTGTGCCGCACCACGATGAACACAGACATGAGCGCGGCGAGCAGCGCCGTCGGATTGCTAATCCGCCACGCCGTGAGCGCTCCGAGTGACCTGCCGAACAGCGGATCGTACAGCGCTATGAAAAGGGAATTGTGCGCGACGGTCGCCGCGAATCTCTGCTGCGCCGCCACGGTGGGGTAGAGCTTCTTGAGGCTGTAAGCGGTGCCCACCGCCCATGCCGTCAGCACGTAGACCCAAGCTGTCAGCATGATCCGGTCCCTGCGCAGCGCTAGGCCCGTCAGCGGGCCGGTGCCAGCGAGGGCGCGTCCCAGTCCGCTCATCAAAAGCTCCGGCCATCTGGTGTCCGTGGGCAGGACCCTTCTCGGGATGGCTCCTGCCCGCTGGCACCATGTGCCGTCACGACCGACCCGGCCGAGCTTGCGGTCACGCCGGTCGCTCCAGCCGCATAGTGCCTGAGGAACAGTTCCTCGAGAGAGGGTGGGTGGCTTTCCAGGCTCCGAACGCCGACTCTGGTCAGGCGCGACAGGAATTCACCCAGGTTCTCGCTGTCTACCTGACACTGCACACGCGTGCCCTGAATATGCAGATCATGTACTCCGGGCAATCCGGTCAGATCGTAGGGGACGTCAGACAGCTCCGCCGTGATCGAGGTGCGGGTGAGATGTCGCAGCTCGGGCAAGGTGCCTGATTCCACGGTACGGCCAGCGCGAATGATGGTCACTCGCTCACACAGCGCCTCGACCTCGGAAAGGATGTGGCTGGACAAAAGCACGCTGCGGCCGGCGCTGCGTTCTTCCTCGATGCAGGCGCGGAACGCGGCCTCCATCAGCGGGTCGAGCCCGGCTGTCGGCTCGTCGAGGATCAGCAGTTCCGCGTCGGAAGCGAGCGCGGCGACCAGTGCGACCTTCTGCCTGTTTCCTTTCGAGTAGGTGCGTGCCTTCTTCTTTGGGTCGAGATCGAACCGGTCGAGCAGCGCGGCGCGGCGCTTGTCGTCGAGGCCGCCGCGCAGCCGGCCGAGCAGGTCAATGACCTCGCCGCCGGTGAGGTTCGGCCAGAGGGTGACGTCGCCTGGCACGTAGGCGAGTCGGCGGTGCAGCGTCGTGGCGTCGTGCCACGGGTCACCGCCGAGCAGGCGGGCGGTCCCGGCGTCGGCGCGGAGCAGGCCGAGCAGGACTCGGATCGTGGTGGTCTTTCCCGCGCCGTTCGGGCCGAGGAAGCCGTGCACCTCTCCGGTGCGCACGCGCAGATCCAGCCCATCGAGGGCACTGGTGTGCCCGAACGACTTGTGCAGGCCGGATACCTCGATCACACCTGTCATGACTCGAATCCTACACTGAATTCATTATTTTATGAAAATTCAAAATGTTGTAAAATTGATTGGTGCTTGCGCGTCCGTAGTGTGCGCGCCAGCGCGACGTGTGGCAGGCGAAGGTGGCCAGTTGGCCGGAGGAGGTGACCTGGTGGGGGGAGACGACGTGGACGTCGTGAGCCCGGATGCGGACCACGCCGCCGCTGGTCTAACCGGGCCGGGTGCGCCCGATATGGCAGGCGGGAGTAGCGCTGCGGCCGGATCCGGTCAGCCACCTGTGCCTGGCGTCACGCGTGACCTGGGCGCCGTGCTGCGGTTCGTGGAAAGATTCTCCGCGCTGCTGTGCCAGGTCGGCTTCCCGCGAATGCCCGCCCGCGTGTTCGCCGCGCTGCTCGTCACCGATTCCGGCAGCCTCACTGCCGCGGAACTTGCTGACATGTTGCGCGTCAGCCCCGCCGCGATTTCCGGCGCGATCCGCTACCTGATCCAGATCGGCCTGGCCAACCGTGAACGCGAACAGGGTTCGCGGCGAGATCTTTACCGGGTGCCCGACGACGTCTGGTACGAGGTGGTGCGGGTGCGGGAACAGGTCACCGCCCGGTGGGTGCCGACCCTGCAGGCCGGGATCGAGGCGCTTGGCGCGGGGACCCCCGCCGCACAGCGGCTTGCCGAGACCGCCGACTTCTTCGAGTTCCTCAGAAAGCAGGGCCCGGAGCTACTGGCGAAGTGGACTGAACACCGGGCCTCGATGCAGGGGCGTGAGTGATCTGGGCCTGTGACGAGGATTCGTGCAGGATCCTGAGTCAGTTGATTCGTAGCGGCCGGAGTCCGGTGGCGGGTGGGCGGTTGGTGGTGCGGTAGCGACCGTCGAATCAAGTCACGTGACGCTCAGGATCCTGTACCGATCCTCCTCACGGGCCATCTGGCGTCATCGGGCCGGGCGCGGATGCGCATGCGCACTGACGAACGAAACCCCGCCGATATGACGCAGCGTCACGGTTCAGTAATGGCAAACCGAAGAACGGGAGCGACGGGTCAAAGACCGCTGGAACGGCCATTACGGCCGGTGACCCACGCGGCCACCTGGGCACGTGAGCTGAAGCCCAGCTTGGTCAGGATATTCGCGACATGACGCGCCGCCGTCGCCGGACTGATCACAAGCTCGTCGGCGATCGCGCGGTTACTAAGGCCACGAGAGATCAGCTCGCAGATCTCCCACTCCCGCGGCGTGAGCACGGACCCGCCCACGGTTCGCGCCCCGGTCGCGCCGCCACCATCGCGCCCCCGTGTGACACCCAAGCCCGCCAAGCTGCCCTCGCCCGCCGTGCCGCCGGCGTCCCCAGCGCTGCCGATACGCGCGGCACCGCCGATACCCGCGGTGCCGTCGATACGCGCGGTGCCGCCGATACGCGCGGTACCGCCCACGCCGTCAGCCAGCTGACCCGACGCCGCGCCTGCCATGGCCGACGGGGCCTCCTGGCCGGGATCGGACGCATACCTGACCGCCTCGTCCGCGGTCATCGCCCCGCCCTGCGCGAGCAAGGCCGCGGTCGCGTGCTCACCAAGCTGCTTGCGCGCATGTTCGAGCAGTTGCTCGAGCTGGGCGCCCGAGGTCGGCGACGCGCCGATGGCGGACCGTAGGGTCTGTGCGGCACCGGCGAGCCTGACCGCCCGTGCGTGCTGGCCCTGGCAGGCCGCGAGCTGTGCGAACGCCTCAAGCCCGCGCGCCATCGCAAGCCGCTGCCCGGTGGCGCGGCCGAGCTGCAGGCTTTCGGTCAGCCGCGACCGGGCCAGAGCGTGGTCCGGCCTCGCCATTGCGAGGCGGCCCAGGCCCGCGAGGCATCGCGCGATCTCCGGGCGCGCGTCAAGCTCACGGAAGATCTCCAATGCCTCGGCGAAATAACCCGACGACGCTTCGTGGTCTCCTCGTGCCGCCGCCAGCGTCGCAAGCCCGTAAAGAATGTGCGCCTCGCCCCACAGGTTGTTGTCACGCAGCGAGTAGAGCGCCGCCTCGTAGCTGCGCTGCGCCTCGCGGATCTTACCTTGCCGCGCCGCAGCGGCGGCGCGAGTGCCAAGCGCGAGACCTTCCTCCCAGTCGTCGCCGACCGCTCGCGCCGCAGCCGCCGCCTGATCCGCGAGCTCTTGGGCGCGCTCTGGGTTGCCCAGCCTGAGCTCTGCCGACCCCAGCACTCGCAGTGCTCCCGCGGCGAAGGTCTTGTCACCCGCTCGGCGGCCTTGTTCGAGCGCTGCCTCCGCGCACCGCTGTGCGGTCGGATACTCCTGCTGCTCGAAGGCGAGCTCGGCGCGGGCCACGAGAGCCCTGCCAAGGATCGAAGGCGCGACGTCGGCGACGCCTTCGCCGAGGTTGGGCTGGCCAGTGCTGTGCTTCCTAAGGAACTGATCGAGCCAGTTCGCGCCGTCAGCTACGTCGCCATCGGTGACCCACGGCGAGCGCAGTGCGGTGCACAGCCGCAGGCCGGACTCGGTCGCTCCCTGCTCGAGTGACCAGGCGAGCGCCGCCGCGAAGTTGTCGGTCTGCAGGCATGCGTCCCTGTACATCCGCAGCCGAACCGGCCATGGCGGGTCTCCGCGCTTGAATGCTTGCGCCGCCACGCCCTCGATCAGCTCAACAAGGCAATCACGGTGCCTGCGGCGCAGTTCGGGCTCCTCACCGGAGGCCGCAAGGCGCTCGCCGGCATACTGGCGGATCGTATCGAGGAGCCGGTATCTGGCATCGCCGGCGACCTCACCATCGAGGGTCACCAGCGACTTGTCAATAAGGGCGGCAAGCAGATCCAGAACGGCTCCCGCGGGCAGCCTGTCATCCGCACAGACCCGCTCGGCCATTTCGAGATTCCAGCCAGCGAACACGGCCAGCCTGCGCAGCAGCAACTGCTCGGCCGGGGTGAGCAGCTCGTAACTCCAATCAACCGTCGCCCGCAGCGTACGCTGCCGCTCCGGCGCTGTCCGGTGACCCCCGGCGAGCAGATGGAACCGGTCACTCAGACGGCCGTTGATCTGTTGCACCGCGAGCGCCCCAACCCTTGCGGCCGCAAGCTCGATGGCCAGCGGCATGCCGTCCAGGGTTCTGCACACGCCTGCGACGGCGGCCGCGTTGCCCGAGCCGACGGTGAATCCCGGCCTCGCCGCGGCCGCACGCTCGCTGAACAGGCGCACCGCCTCATGCCCGGAAAGCTGCTCTGCCGCGAGGCCCGCCGGGGGCAGCGAGAGCGGGGGAACACGCCAGACCGTCTCTCCGGGCACCCGGAGCGGCTCCCTGCTCGTGGCGAGGATGCGCAGCCACCGGCAACTCGCGACCAAGCGCTCGCACATGTGGGCACACGCGGCCACCAAATGCTCGCAGTTATCCAAGATCAGCAGCAGGCGCCGGTCACGCAGAACATCCGCAAGGCTAGCGTCGAGCGGATGTCCCGGTTCCTCACGCACGCCGAGAGCTCCTGCCATACGCGTGGTGACGTGGGCGGGGCCGGTCACGTCGGCAAGGCTCACCAGCCACGCACCGTCAGGGAAACCATCAGCGATGTCGCCACCCAGCCGCAACGCAAGCCGGGTCTTGCCGATGCCGCCTGTGCCGCACAAGGTCAGCACGCGGACGTCAGTCAGCAACAGCGCAAGCTCGGCCAGGTCCCGTTCGCGTCCGATGAACCTGTTCGGCTCCGCAGGGAGGTTTCCGCGCAGCAGCGCAATATCTGTCGCCATGAGTCCCTGAGTCGTGCGTACCCGATACATGGGAGTCTCTCATCAGACCCCTATGCCTAGACAGCAATCGACACGCGAATAGCTTCCGTATATCGCACCCGGCCGAAATAGCACACCTTCACCAGAGCCCACCATTGTGCGCCAGGGCGCACGGCGCTACCGGCGGTGGGCGCCAGGACCTGGTACCGCGCGGTCATCTCCGCGCCTGGTTCGGCCGCGAAGCCCTGCGTCCAGGGAGTAATCTCGCCCCAAGTTCCGAACGGGCTCAGCAACTGCGCCTCACCGCGGATCTGTGAACGGGAGCGGTTGATCAGCCGGACCCGAAGCTCACCGTGTTCGCCTGGAGCGAGGGTGATGTCCCCCCCTAGCAGCGTGACCTCGAGTTCGGCGGCAGTGGCCCGTTCGTCGGCCTCGAGCAACGGCAGGAGTTCGCCGAGTGGCGTATCGCGCGGCGGTACTGGGGCCTCGCCGACCGCGATGGTCGCGACGTCCTCGAGTACCTGACCGGCCGGGTCGCTGATCCTTGCGGCGAGGAAATAGCGGCCAGGTGGGGTGGCTCCGGATGACGTGGCTCCGGACGACGTGGCTCCGGATGAGCTGGGCCCGGATGAGCTGGGCCCGGATGAGCTGGGCCCGGGCGGGGTCGCTGCGGATGTGGGTCGCACGTTCACATCCCAGGCGGCGAAACCGTCGCTTGGGAGGTCGTAACGCAGCCCGTCCCTGTCTCCCCTTCCGACGCTGCGACCCCCTACGTCGGCGGCGAGGCCGTCGGGGATGTCGAGGTGGACGGTTCCGGTGGCAGGAACGCGGCCGGCACTGACTGTGACGCGCAGGCTGGCGGCACCGTGCTGCGGGATCGCGGTCCGGCCGGGAGACACATGGACGGCGACGGGCAAGTTGCCCGCGGGCGCGGGTCCCTTGCTGTGTAGCCAATACCTGGTGAATACGGGCTGCGCGGGTTCGGCCGGCGCGGGTTCGGCTGGCGCGGGTTCGGCCGGCGCCGGTTTGGCCGCTGCGTGCTCGGCCTCGCAGCGCCGAGCAGATGCCGCTGCGGCCTGCGCTCGTCCGGCGACGCTAGCCCCGGTGACCTGCTCGGAGGCCCGCTGCTCCGCAACCCCGGCGGCGGGGTCACCCGCGCCAGCAGCGACAAGCAACGTCACCGTGCCGGACGGTGGCACGCTGGCCATAACGGCATTGTCGCCCGCCGCTTCGAGCGGCGTCCCTTCCTCCTCCTCCAGCAGATTTGTCAGCCGGGCGCCGGTCGAGACACCGCCGTTCTTGCGGGCGGCTACCTGGGTGCCAGACAGGTCGTCCCCCCGTGGCGGCACTGGCGCGACCGGTAGACCCAGCCGCACCCGGACGGGCTGTCCCGACGGCTCGCGCAGCCTGACGATGATCGCACCCGCGGCACCCAGCCGCCTCCGCCCCGGCGGCCCAGCGGCGGCCGGGTTGCCGCGCGGCTTCAGCGCTCCGAGCACAACATCGCCGGCACCTACGACCTCGATCGGCAGCAGGCTCGCCCCGGCGGGGAGCCCGTCGGGCGGGCCAGGATGGATCCCGGTCTCCCAGCCGAGCAGCGGATGGTTGTACGCCTGGCCTGCCGCGACGAACCCGGCGCGGCGCCAGTCACCTTCACCGGCTCCGCTGCTCACGAGGGCGTACTCGAACGTATGGCTCCAGTGCTGCCAGCTGAAGCTCGACCCATCAGGCGCGGTCCGTCTGGGTGCGTCGATCCATACTCCGGACGGCCAGCCACTGCACGAACGCATCAGCGCGATGTTGAGCGCGCCCTCTGTGGTAACGACGCAACCCGGTGTACCGCGGTTGAGCAGGGCCGCCGACCACTCCGCAAGCGGCGCGATGTCGGCTGCCGCCGATGGTCCAGCCGGGGTGCCCGCCTCGATCTCGGCGGAGGCCAGGTCCGCGGTGACCGCGTTGACGGCGCTACCGAGATCAGCCGCGGCGCCGCTTGCGATGATCAGCACTGGCAGATCGCGGCAGCCCGTAACGTCGGCGCCCGGCACAAATGAGGCGCCGCGGGCCTGCGCGGCGGGAACCCAGATGTTCGCCGCGCCGGCGACATCGAGCCGCCGCGCAAGCTCCTTTCCGTAGGCTGGGTCCGCGGCGGCGAGAACCTCGGCGGTGAAGCTGTTCATGTCCGGACCGCCCAGCGCGATCCGCACATCGGGCAGGTTTGAGTCGAGATCGATGGCGCCGTAGCGTGGCCCGTCGGCAACCGAACAAGTCGCGGTGACACCCTGCCGGGCGAGCGCGGCCATCAGGTTCCTCGTCGCCTCGCGGCCGCCGCTCTGCCAGCTCGGGGGTTCACTGTGCTCTCCGGGGACACCCCGGACCCCGGTGGCTCGGTCTCCCCCGCTGGGCCCGCCCGGCTCCTCGGGTGTGTCCGGAGTGATCACCTCAGCCACGCCGATCGCCTCTTTCCACCCCCGGCCGTCCGTGTCGCGCACGATGACGTGTGCCGCGCAGCCGAGCCCGAACCACGTGTAGGCGGGGTTGTCCAGCGTGAACCAGTTTTTCCCCACATCGGTGTCCACCGGGCCGAACGGCCGCCCGATCACCGCTGCCGCCGTCTCGTACACGGGCAGGCCGCCGGGTACGTTCAGCGGGAAGCGGACCCGCAGCAGCCGGTCGTGCCCGATCGCGCCGTCGACGTGGGTGCGGAAATCCACTCGTGCGTGGCCGTCCCAGAGCAGCGTTTCCTGGGTGACCCGCAGGTCGCCCATCGTCCAGTCGGCGACGACGCGGCTGCCGATCGGGCAGCGCTGCACGCACATGCGGGCCGCGGCCATCCCCGAACCGGTGCCGGGGCCCTTGGGCGTGAGCAGCCACGGGCCCTCGTTCCAGCGTGGGTGATAGTCGTATTCCTCTTGGACCACAAGTTCGTTGGCGAGCGATCCAGGCGACACAAGTTCGTTGCCGGTGCGTTTGTCGAGCACGCGGGTGAGCCCGCCGCCGCGGCTCGGATCCGCTTCAATCAGGTAGGCATCGTTCTCGATCGACGCGGCGTCGACTGTGGACCAGTCGCCGCCAGCCGGATTGGCCGGGGCAGGGGCCGGGCAAGCCCAGTAGGTGCGGTAGCCGAGGCCAGGTACGTCCCTCGCATTCCAGGTAATCGTGACCTCGGCGAGCGCCCCATCCGGATGGCGCCGTACACCCTCGGCGAGTACAGGGATCACAGCGGCGTCACCGCCGCGGAGTTCGAGCCACGCGGTGCCGATGCGAGGGCAGCGCAGGGTCACTGTGACGAGGCCGTCGCGCGGCTGCGCCAGCGTGTTGAACACGACGATCGCGCGGGCGCGGGTTGAATCGGGCGCACCGGCCCACGGCGAGCTGTCGGAAGTGTTCACTAGACCGGCGAGGTGGCGGAGTGCGCCGCGGCGCGCGGCATCGCCCCGTTCGTGAGCCTCGCGCCAGCCGCCGAGCAGGTCCAGGTAGACCTGGTCGGATTCGGTGCCCGTGATGGCGTCATGATGGGCGCCGTAGACGAGTTGCCGCCACGCCTTGTCGAGCGCGGCATCCGGGTAGGGCGCGCCGTGTAGCCAGGCCAAGGTGGCCAGCCGCTCGCCGTCCATGACGGCCGTCTCCGCGGCTCGCTGCGCCTGTTTGGTGTCGATGTAGGACACGTCCTTGCCCGGGTAGACGGGGTTCATGTCCCTTGTCTGCGTGGTGAAGACGATGTCGCGTTCGGTGGCGTCATCCCTGACCGCGGCGAAGAATTCGCGGGGCAGCGCGGTGACAAATCTCGGCCACACGTACCTCTCGTTCCAGTCCCGGTGAATGGGTGCGGCCCACCGGCATGGCACCACATGGTCCGCGCCCACGGGCAGCAGCACGTTGCGGGTCGCCGCGACCGGCTTGAGCAGCTGGAACTGGGAATATGCCGCCCGCTCCGCCGCCTCGAGGCTGCCCTGCGACTGCAGCACCCAGCCGGCCCCGTAGTGGTTCGGCATATACGCAGTGAGAAGCGAGTGGCCGTCTGGCGACATCCACTCGAATTCGCTGGGGAACTGCATGCGCGTGTTGTCGCCGACCGTGCCCTTCGGCCCCCACTGATGAAAGGGGCCACGAGCCCAGGCGCTGGACGTGAGGCCCGCCGAGGACATGACGGACGGATAGGACGGATCGTGGCCGAAGACATCGAGCATCCAGGCGGTCGCCGGGTCGGCACCGAGCACGTCCCGCTGGTAGCCGATACCGTAGATGGCATTGCGAATCGTCGACTCGGCGCAGGTCAGGTTGGTGTTGGCCTCGTTGTAGTTACCGCCGACGATCTCGACCCTGCGCTCGCTGATCAGCCGCCTGAGCTCGTGCCTGCGCTCCGGGTGGGTGTCGAAGTAGGGCTTCAGGTAGTCGATCTCGGCGAGCACGAACTTGTAGTCCGGGTCCTGCAGCGCCATGTCCAGATGCAGGCCGACAAGCTCGAAGGCGGTGCGGGAATCGGGCATCTTGCCGTTCTCGTCCGGCAGCAGCAGCCTGCTCTCGGTGAACTGTGCCTGGGTGTTCCACCACACGGGGTCGTAGTGGAAGTGGCTGACCATCCACATGGTCCAGCCCGGCACGGCCGCAACGATCTCCGTCTCGGCCACGACGGAGATGCCCGGGTCAGTCGCGTGCGCGTCCGGGGTCCCGTGACCAGTGGCCGGCTGGGTGGCTGGCCCTGTCGCCCGCCCGGTGGGTGGTCGTGCCGCTGGTCCGGTCGCTGGTCCTGCCGCAGGCTCGGCGATGACGGTTGCCCGGCGGCTGGCGCCCTCGGTAACCGGCGCCGCGAGCGCGACGCCAACCTCGACGACCTGCTCCTCGCCGGGCCCGGGGCTATGCACCACGGTGGGATACGGCGTGCTCACCGCGGGCCCTGCTACGCGCACGGCCACGTGGGCGCCCGTGCTGTCAGCGGCCGCTGCCTGGACGTCGCCCGCGAGCGTGACGCGCACGACCTGCAGTGGCCGCTCGACGGTTCCTGTGAACAGTTCGGTGGACTCGACCTTCGTGATCCGCATCGTAGCGTGCTCCTCCGCATGCCTCGCCCGTCCGCAAGGCTCGCCCGTCCGCAAGGCTCGCCCCTCCGCAAGGCTCGCCCCTCCGCAAGGCTCGCCCGAATCCCTGGATATACCCTCGCGCCCTGCCCTTCCAGTGTCGGTCCAGCATGCGGATCCTTGCTTCGCCGCGACGTACTTCCGTCCCCGTGCCACGCCGGTAGAGGTCTGTGACCAGGATGTGGCAGTCTGCGGCGAACCGAGCCGCCACATGATCCACACCCGGTGATCTTGGAGCCCTGGTAACCCGCGCTGCCGGTGACCCCCGCGCCGCGGCGGCCTCCGCGCTCAGTGTCAGCCGTCGCGTCCTCATCCGGTCGGCGCAGCGCAAGATTGAATCGACATTTGTACAAGGCTGTGCTTGTGTTGGCGAGTACCGACCGAGCGCGAGGAACGACCGATGAAAATGGTACGGGTGCGCGCCATGCGCGGCGCGCACGCTACGATCACTGTGGCCTGCGTCGATGGCGTGGCTGTCGGCGTCCCTGCTTCGGATCGGCTGGCGGCCTTGCCCGGCTGCACATCATGAATGGGACCGCGCACGACCTCGACGGGGCACTGCGGGCGCTTGCGGACGTCAACCGCCGGACGATCCTGGCGCTTGTCCGCGAACGGGCACGCCCGGTCGGGGAGATAGCCGAGCAGGTCGCAATGTCGCAGCAGGCCGTATCTCATCACCTGCGGGTGCTGCGTGGCGCGGGGCTGGTCACCGAACGACGGGAAGGCGCTAGGCACCTGTTCCAGGTGCGCACCGACGGACTGCAGGTCGTAAGGGAATTCCTGGACGGATTCTGGCCCACCCAGCTGGCCGCGCTTAAACGTGCCGCCGAGGCCGAATCCCAACGGGGCGCAGTCGGCGGCGGGCAGAATGGCTGACTATTCGACCTCCGTCGATATCGGGGCGCCGCGCGAGGTGGTGTTCGCGCACCTTGTCACCGCCGAGCGCATGGTGTCCTGGATGGGGCAGCACGCCCAGCTGCGGCCCACCCCCGGCGGTGGGTTCGCCGTCGACATCAACGGTGTGCCTGTCCGCGGCGAGTACCTGGAGGTCGATCCGCCACATCGGGTCGTTGTGTCGTGGGGGATGGCAGGAAGCGACGACCTGCCCCCTGGGTACTCGCGGGTTGAGTTCACCCTCACCGCAACCGCGGACGGCACCCGGCTCGACCTGGTTCACACCGGTTTGCCCGACTCGCGGGCACCCGGGCACGCGAAGGGCTGGGCTCACTACCTCGCCCGGCTGCAGGCGTCCGCGGGCGGCCTACGAACCGGGACCGATCAAGGCCCCGACCCGTGGGAACCGGGCAGCGGTCCCTCGACCCCGGCTTAGCCTGCGGTTCGGGGGATCTGACCGGCAGCCGGGTACCGCCCGACTTTGGTTTGGGTTATATTCCTTGTATGACAAGGAGCCCGCGTACGGGCTGGTGGCCGTCCGAATAGGACGGTGCCAGTCGAGCGCGGGCTGGAACGGGCCGTCCTTTGGACGGTCCTTTGTTTGTGCATCAGCTGTTTTGTGCACCAGCCTGGTCGGCGGGGTCCGTCGGAAGGTCGGCCCTCGGCCTACGTAGAGGTGCACACATGAATGCAAAACCCGCTGTCGAACCGGCCCCTGATTCAGCGGCTGACGCTGTCTGTGATGCGGCTGCTGATACGGGCCTTGAGGACCGGATCCTCGCAGATCCTGGATCCTTCCGTGTACTGACGGGTGACCGGCCCACCGGGCCGCTGCACGTCGGGCATTTGTTCGGGACGCTGCGGAACAGGGTGCTGCTGCAGCGGCGCGGCGTGGAGCTTTTCGTACTCATCGCCGATTACCAGGTGCTGACGGATCGCGATTTGGCGACCGGGCTCGGCCGCCAGGTAGAGGACTTGCTGCTCGACTACCTCGCTGTCGGCATCGAGCCCGCAGGAGCTAACGCCGCCACGATATTCACCCATAGCGCAGTCGGGCCGCTCAACCAGCTGATGCTGCCCTTCCTGAGCCTGGTCAGCGTGGCCGAACTGCAGCGCAACCCGACGGTCAAAGACGAGATCGCCGCTGCTGGAATCACGTCGGTGACCGGCCTCATGCTCACCTATCCGGTGCACCAGGCGGCCGACATCCTGTTCTGCCGCGCGAACCTGGTCCCTGTCGGCCGCGATCAGGCGCCACACGTGGAGCTCACCAGGTTGATCGCGCGCAGGTTCAACGCCCGTCACTGTCGAGGCGAGCCGCTGTTCCCCGAGCCCGAGGTGCTGCTTGGCGAGGTGCCGATGCTGCCGGGCACCGACGGCCGCAAGATGAGCAAGAGTCGCGGCAATGCGATCACCCTCGCCGCGACCGCGGACGAAACGGCCACACTAATCAGGCGGGCACAGACCGACTCTGACCGGTTCATCACATACGCGCCCGAGCGGCGCCCCGGCGTGGCCGGACTGCTGCAGCTGGCGGCGGCGTGCCTGCGCCGGACCCCAGAGGACCTCGCGGACGAGGTCGGCGGCTCGGGGGGCGCAGGTCTGAAGATGCTGGCCACGGAGGCCGTCAACGAGTATCTACGGCCCATCAGGCAGCGGCGGTCTCAGTTCGGGGCTGACCGCGGTGAACTGCGCCGCATCCTGCGGGAGGGCAATGAGCGCGCCACCGCGATCGCAGACCAGACGCTCACCGACGTCAGGCAGGCCATGGGCATGGCCTATTGACGCGCGGTGTGCGGCCGGGCATTCATGTCGGTGGCTGCTTACTGGTTCAGCTGAAGGAGACACCGGTGAAGTCGATGGCGATCGAGATCCAGTCGCGGACGGGCGAGCCGTCGGCGTTTGCGTACGTAGACGCTGCGGCGGGTCGGGACCATGATCCCGTCGAACTCGCGGCACTCCGACGGGTAGTGCACAGCACGGCCGCCGCCCATGATGCGGCGCTCGTCGACCAGCACACCGTCGGCGGTCTCGATCGTCTCCCGGTACGGCTCGCGCCGACCGTGCGGCTCGGCGACCGAGCCGGTGACCGCCGAGTCTGCGTCCGGTCACCGGGCCGGAAGGCGCGTCGCGACCTCGCACCACCATAGCCTCCAGCCCGCGCCGGATCACCCGGCGCCCGCCTGCTCGGACATTATGGGCTGGGCCACCGCGAATGCCCCGGGCACAGCGATCAACCGCGAAGCCCACCTGGACGGCAAGTGGCTGCTCCGCACCTCCGACCTCACCCTCACCCCCGACGACCTCGCCGCCGCCTACAAGCAGCTCATCGCGGTCGCGACTGGCGCGACATGAAGGGCGCGCTGGCGCTGCGCCCGGGTGTTCCACTACCGCGAGGGCCGCATCCGCGCCCACGTCCAGCTGTGCTGGCTGGCGCTCCTGCTCGCCCGGGTCGCCGAGAACGCCACCGGCGACACCTGGCGCAACCTGCGCCACGAACTCGACCGCATGCACCTGGTCACCCTCGCCACCGCCGACGGCCGCGTCGCCCAGCGCTCCGCGGCCACCCCCGGCCAGCAGACCATCCTGCGTGCCCTTGACCTGCGTGAACCGCCGAAGTTCTTCGACTTCACCCCGCCCGCGGACTAACCGCCACCCGCAGCAGCCTGTAGTAACACGCCCCGATCACGCCCGCCTGCCATTCGCCCAGGTCAACGGCCACTTTTCCGCGATAGCGTGCTCGTGATCTTCGGAAGTCCGGCCTGACGTGCGCCGCCCGGTCCGTCCAGCCTTCGGCCTCAGCCACGCCGAGGTGCAGGACAGCGCGAGCCGCTCGATCCGGTCCGGCGCGTGCGCGGCAAGCCACATGCCAGCCATCCCGCCGAGCGACAGGCCGCAATAGGAGACGCTCACGATCGCCAGCGCGTCGAGCAGTGCGAGCAGGTCACCGCCGATTTCATCGATCGTGTAGGGCCCCGGTGGCACTGCGGAGCGCCCGTGACCCCGTGGGTCCACGCGCGGCACGCGAAATCGCGCGGCAAGCGCCGCCAACTGCGGGTCCCACATCGCCATCGTCGTGCCGAGCGACCCGGCGAGAAGCAGTATCGGTGCCCCGGGAGGTCCGGAAAACTCGTAGCTGAGTCGCGCGGACGTCATGCGCTACCGCTAGCCGGTGGCTGAGGTTCATGCGTGGGCTGCGCGTGTTGCAGGACCGGCGCGTGCGCGGCAGTTAGCGCGGCGTGCCTGGCGAGGGCCCGGTCGATGAACTGCTGGGCACAGCCGAGGTAGGAGGTGGGATCGAGCGCAGCGTCTACCTCGGTCGCGGAAAGTTGCCCGGTCACGGCGGGTTCGGCCAGCAGTGCCTCGCGCAGCGGTTGCCCGCGCCGCGCCGCCTCAACGCACACCCGGGTGACATGTCTGTGGGCCTCTGCCCGGCCCAGCGCGGGGGACAGGCGTGCCACCACGCTCTCGGCCATGATGAGCCCGCCCGTCACCCCGAGATGCCGCGCATCCGCTCGGCGTCGACCTGCAGGCCCGCCAGCATCTGGCGGCCGTGCGACGCGGCGCCGCTGGTGAGGCGCAGAGCATCGGTGAGCGTCTCCCATTCGGCGTGCCAGCCGCCCGCGGCACTCGTGTTCGGCGACCATCGACGCGAGCAAGATCGCGGCGAGGCCGGGCATCCGCTGAACAGGCCGTTGTCTGCCAACGAGGACCTCCGGTTATGTGTCGCACGCCTGGCTGGATGCCGTCGGCCTGGCTGGATGCCGCGGCCGGGCCCAGGTGCCGGCGGCGTCTCTCCATGTCGCCTGCTCGCTCGGGCGTCGCCGACCTGGCCGGCGGCCTGCGGGCGACGCGCCTGTCGCGCAAGGCGGCGAATCCGTGACACGCCGGCAAGCCGCCTTTGGCAGGCCGTCGTGCGGCTCTACCATTCGATTATGTGTTCGATACGAGCCCCACCGGCCATCGGCTGCGGAGCGGACAGCGATCGCTGGCGGGCCCGCGGCTTGATCACTCCTGCGCTCGCACCGGCGTGCGGTACCTGAGCCGGTACTGGTCGGCAGGGATGACGATGTCGCATGTCTCGACGGGCGTATCGCCAGCTAGGTGCGTCCGCTCGACGTGCAGCACGGGCGTTCCCGACGGGATCGCCAAGTTGGCGGCCTCCGCCGAGAGCGGCGGCCGGGTAGAGATGTCCTCGATGACCTGGTCCACCCTGATACCGATTGCCCCCATGCGCGCTGTCACACCGCGCCCCGCGAGCGGCCCCTCTTCGGGCAGTAGCACCGGGGTGCCCGCAGTGACCTCCATGGGCTCGTAGCTTGTCGCCATCTGGACCGGGATTCCGTCGGCGCGGAGCACATATTTGGTACGCATGACCCGGTCGTCGAGCTGTACTTTCAGTCGCCGCGCGATGTGCGGCGGCGGCTGGGTTCGCTCCGAAAAGTGCTCTACGGTGAGCCGCCGCGCATGCCCTTGCTCGTGCGCCGCGGGGAGTGCCGACTCGTCAAGCCCAAACGGTGAACCGGGGATCTGCGGCCTGCCATGATCCAGGCGGCGGATCACTGGCGGCTGCCGCACGTATGACCCAGAACCGGGCCGCGGCTCGATGAGCCCTTCCGTAGCGAGTACCGCAAGCGCATGCTTGGCGGCTGTCTCCCCAACCCCGTAACGGGTCATGATCGCGGCCCGGGACGGCACGCGCGCACCCGGGGCGAGCACGCCCTCGCGGATCTGCCCCCGCAGATCTTCGAGGACTCGGAGATAGACCGGATCGGTCGAGGCGCCCATCGGATCGCAACCTCCCTGGGCAAGTGCTGCACGTCGCAGCCATTGTCCCCGATTAACCAGACAAGCTGTGACCACAGGGCTATCTTGTGGTCACAGCTTCACGCGTAGTGATCGATATTTCTCGGCCGGAGGTTCCCCGTGGATCACTGGAGCTGGACGATCTCAATACCAGGTTTGCCGTCAATGGTGCAAGCCGCGCGCGCGTTCGTCCGGGCCTTCCTGGGCAGCCATCCGCTGGCCGGGGACGCAGAACTCATCGCCTCTGAGTACGTGACCAACGCCATCCGCCACACCGCATCGGGGGACGGCGGCGCCATTGACATCACGGTCGCGGTCACCGCGCGGACGGTTCGCATCGAGGTGACGGATCACGGCCAGGCGGCGCCACCAGAGGACGCAGGCACAAACGGGACTGCGCCCGCGCCCGCACCCGGTTCCGGCCCCGCTTCCGTGCCCGCGCCGAAGCCGGACGGCGCGGCCGACGACGACGAGAACGGGCGGGGGTTGCTGATCGTCGACTCTCTAGCCACCCGCTGGGGACATTTCGGGCTGGCGAGCGGCCAGATCACCGCGTGGGCCGAACTCGGGGAGTCCAGCGCGACCGAGCCCACTTGACCGGTTCATGATCCCTGATTTTTGTTAACTGGCCTGCGCTGTTTGCAAGCCAGACACGATTCGGATCATGGCCGGGCGTCGGCCCGGTATGGGCCGCAGGCGGCGCCGCCGACGCCCGAATAAGGCTCGGTCCGTCTCCCCGATGCTCAGCGTTGTCCTGAGCAGCGTCTACACGATCATGGCGACGCGGGCAAGGTTCGCCACGGCGCGGCGTAGAGCTACTTCCGCAGAGCTACTTCCGCAGAGCTACTTCCGCCAGGCGAGGGTTAGGCCGTCGCCGAGCGGTAGCAGCACAACGACCACGCGGTCGTCGTTGACCGCGTGCTTGTTGAACTCCCGGATCGCCACGACGGCGCGTTGATCGTTTGATTCGTCGATGACCCGGCCATGCGACAGGGTGTTATCCACCAGGATGGCGCCGCCGGACCGGATACGCGGAACGACCTCATCCCAGTATTCGACGTACCCGGTCTTGTCCGCGTCGATGAAGGCGAGGTCGAAGGTGGTGGCAGCGGGCAGCGCCCGCACCGTGTCAAGCCCAGGGCCTAGCCGCAACTCGATACGGTCCGCAACGCCTGCCTTCTCCCAGTAGCGTCTGGCGATTGATGTCCACTCCTCGCTGACGTCGCAGCACAGCAGCGTGCCACCGGCGGCGAGGCCGCGGGCCAGGCAGATCGACGAGTAGCCGGTGAACGTGCCGATCTCTATCGCGTCGCGTGCGCGGCTAAGCCGGGCGAGCAGGGTCATGAAAGTGCCTTGCTCACCGCCGATCTGCATGCCTTCGTCGCCGGGAAAGCGGTGGGCAGTCTCGTCGGCGAGTTCGACCAGGACCGCGTCGGGAGGACTGCTGTGCGCCGCGATGTAGGCGTTGAGTTGCGGGCTCATCTGCTCGTTGCTGCGGGACATGCGACCAAGCTAATTCATCGGTGCCGGGGGAGGCCGAGCGCGGTCCGGGGGAGGTGGAGCGCGGTCCGGGGAGGTGGAGCGCGGTCCGGGCAGACGGAGGGCCGTCACGGGAGGTGAAGCGCGGCGAGTCCGGCTAAGGCCGCAGCGTCGGCCGGATGTGGGCCCGGAGCGTCCCCGCTAAGCGGCAGCGTCAGCTGGATGTGGACCCTGGCGCGGCAATGAGCACGATCCAGACCTGGCCCGTGGCGAAGGTCATCGGCTGGCCTGCCGCGGTCGTGAAGGTCGTGCCCCCGTTGGCCTGCGGTCGCGACCAGTGCGCGTCGTACGCCAAGCCGTTGCGCAGCACCACGGCGGTGCCTGCGCCCGTACTCTCGGCGTACGGCGGCGGCACGCCCTCCTCGAGGAACCGGGAAGTGCGCACCCTCGTGTACTGAATGACCACGGTCGCGGCACTCAACTGGCCGCCCTCCGCCTCGAGGGCAGGTGACCCGTCCATCCAAACCAGCCACCGCGTTTTCCGCCCCGACCACCGGAATGAGAATGACGCGGCGGGATATGCGACAGACAATGACGGAGTGGGTCGGCCACCCGGCGGCGGCGGACCGAATCTGAAACCAATATCGTGCGCATTGCTCGCGCCCCGGGCCTGGGCGAGCAGCTGGCTCGTGTTGGCGTACAAGTTGTGCGGGATGATCTGGTTCGGGTCGCGGAAATACCCGGCGGTGGTTCCCGCGTACAGGTCGACGGTGCGTGCGTGCTCAATGATGGGCAACAGGTAACTCTGCGCGCCCGAATAGGCGAAGGCCGGACGCCCGAACTGGCGCAGCAGCTCGATATCGTCCTCCCTGGCGCTGCGAACCGGGCCGATGACGCTAGGGAAATGCGACGAGAACACGGCGAAGATCCGGCTGAGCCCGCCCTCGACCGGCAGCAGGTACACGATGTCCGCATCGGTCAGGCCGGTGGGCGGCCGGGCGTCGACCACATTGTCGATCTTTACCGCGAGAACGGGCCCGAGTGCCTTCACCCGTTCGCCGGTGAACGGGGAAACCAGCGGTCCATCCGACAGCGTGGGCGTGGGTGTGGGCCTTGTCGACGTCGCGGACGCCACGGGTCTATCCGGCCTGGAGCCTCCGCCGGCGGATAGCAGGACGCTGGTCACGGTCAGGGCTGCCGCCGCGCTGACCGCGGACGCCGCAATCACAATTGTGCGGCGCCGAACTGCCATTGCCGCGCCTCCCGGGCACACCTAACGGACGATGAGTCCGATGGGCCGTCCGTCCTACCGCGCGGTGAGATATGGTGCCGGGTCGTAGATTCTTACCAGCCTGACGCGGCCTATCGGGAAGCGGTGAGCGTCAAGCTGTAGGCAGACACCACCCATCTCGGCCAAGGCTACCCAGTCAGCGCCGGTCGTGAGGGTATAAAGGTCAACTGCCTCCGCGTCTACGTGGATGACCGCGCGCCGCCATCCGAATTCGCCGGAACGGTACTGTTTGCGCTTGGCGATGACCGCCTTGTCGGATGCTTCCCGATCACCCTGCTGAAGCAGTGGCCACGCAAGCCGGCGGGAGAAATTCCCCGCCGCCATGGCCTCGAGCGTCTGATGTGTCCTCACCCGATGGGACGCAACGTGTAACCGCCCGCCATCGTGATTCATATGGGTCAAGCCAAGTGCGGCGATCCACAGCGGACCCCCTGGCCGGTTGAGCATCCCGAACGGCCCGCTGCGGCGGATCGGCTGCCGCCCCGCGCGCTGGCCCGGGCAGCGGTATCCCGTCCAATCGGGAGGTAGCCCGAAAAGCGGTAAATCGGCGCTTGAGTACCAGATGTGCAGCGATCGCCGATCAGCACGCGAGATCCGCCGCAGTGCGGGCCGGTAACCAATTCCGCCGTCGCCGTCGGCGAGCGGCCCGGTTTTCTGCGCTGGCCCGGTTTGCGCTGGCCCGGCTGCCTGTGGCGCCGGTTCAACTCGCGCTGGCGACTTTGCTGTTCTTGATGTGCGGAACATCTAAGGGAGTTCAGCCCGTGAGACCTCTGGTGTCAATCGGTAGCTGGTGAGACTACTGTCCGGCGCGCGATAGCCTCCTGCGCCATGAGTGCCGGCGTGGCTGGGCCGCCCGCAACAGGTCTCCGCGTTCGCCTGGCCGCGTTCGCGCAGGCCGCGGTGCCCAGTCCGGTGCGCCGCGGTGGCGCGGCACACCGGGGTCCGGTCGCGGCCATGACGGTGGCAGCCGCGGCCCTCTATGTTGGCTTCGCGCTCGCGCAGCAGGCGACCTTCCGTACGACCACGTACGACCTCGTCATCTTCGACCAGGCCGTGCGCTCATACGCGCATTTCCAGCCGGGTATCGCGATCGCCAAGGGCATCCATAATGGCGGCGGCACGCATTTCTCCATCCTCGGCGATCACTGGTCACCGATCATCGCGGCCCTGGGCCCGCTCTACTGGCTCTACGACGGCCCGCAGACCCTCCTGGTTGTGCAGGGCATCGCGTTCGCGGCCGCCATTCCCTTGATCTGGATGTTCGGGCGCAGGCTCGTCGCGCGGAGCGTGCCCGCCCGTGTCGCTGCGGCGGTCGGGTACTTCGCCGCTGGAGCGTACGCCCTGAGCTGGCCGGTGGCCGAGGCGACCGCGTTCGGCTTCCACGAGGTTGCGTTCGTGCCCGTGCTCACCGCGGCATTCTTCGAGCGTATGCAGGCTGGCAGACCGCGGGCCGCGCTGGTCGCCGCCGCAGCCCTGCTGCTGGTCAAGGAGGATCTGGGCCTGCTGGTCGCCGGATTCGGCCTCTGGTTGCTTGTTACCCGCCGCAACCTGCCGCGGCAACGGCACCTCGCCGCCATGATGATCGCCGGCGGGATCGCCGCCACTTTGCTGGCTACCCTGGTGCTGCGACCGGTGTTCGGTGGCAACGCGATGTACTACTGGCGCTACGGCGCGCTCGGCGGCAACGTCACGCAGGCAGCCTGGCACCTGATCACGCATCCGCTCGCCGCCGCGCGCCTGCTGATCGCCCCCCGGGTGAAGCTCGTAACCGTGGCATGGCTGGCTGGCGCGCTGCTGTTCCTGCCGCTGCTGTCGCCCATCTCGCTGGCCGCTGTCCCGCTGCTCGCCGAGCGGATGCTCGCGAGCTCCGCGCCTGACTGGTGGGGCCTGGCCTACCAGTACAACGCGTTCGTCGTCGTCGTGGTCGTCTGCGCTGCCGCCGACGGCGCGATGCGGCTGAGCCGCTGGATGTCGGCCCGAACCCGCGCGGCGCGGCTGCCCGCCATCGTCACCCTGCTCACAGGGCTTTGCTGCGCGACCGCGGTGGCGCTTGTGCCAGTGTTCCCGGTCGGCGCGGCGCTGCATCCGGGTTTCTACCGGGTCACGCAGCGGGACAGGACGGCGTCGGCCGCGGTAGCAGCGGTGCCGCCAGGCGTGACTGTCGAGGCCGCCAACGCCATCGGCCCCCAGCTGACCAGCCGGGACACGGTCCTGCTTTGGGACTGGACGCCACGATGGGCACCGTGGGTGGTGGCCGACACGGGGCGTCAGACGTTCCCGTTCAGTGGCCTGCGAGCGCAGCGCCAGCGCGTTTACCTGCTTATCCATGACGGCTACCGCGTGGTACTCAGCAGGGACGGCTATGTCGTCCTTCACCGCGGCACCGCAGGACGGCGCTCAGGGAGCTCCCACTCGAGTGCGCCGGCGCCACCGGCTGACGGCCCGCCGCGGGCTCGTCCACAGAGCGGTCAGACGAGACGTAGTGTCGATGCCGCCGCGGGTGGTACCCGACTAAGTGCAGGAAAACCTGGGCCGCGACAGGAAAATGCGGCCAAGGCAACCGCGCGCACTTCGGTTACACCCGCTGCGGTGAAGCGCTCAGGTTCACAAGCGGGCACGGGCGTTTCGCTATGACAATCGTCGTCCGGGGCTGATGCGCCCGCAGACAGGCTTTAGCGCGGGCGCGCTGGCGCGCCCTCAAGCGGGTACGTGGACCGGTTCCCGTGCGTGGACCGCTTCCTTGACCGCCGTCTGACTACTGCTGCGCGCCCGCCACCATTGCTGGCCACTGTCAGGCAAGATGTAGATGGGGTCGTAGTAGGGGTACTCGCGGCCGAGAGCGAGCGGGTCCGCGGCCTCCACCGCCGTACGGTAGTTCTTGGTCCAGTACGAGATGCCAAGCTTAGCGTCATACCGCGTCACCTGGTGAACCCAGCGCTTGCCCACGTAGGGGACGTCGCAGACGATCCGCGGCGTGGCGAATCCTGGCAAGTATCCCATGAGCTGATGCTGCAGGTGCTGCGCCTCGCCCACGCTCAGCCGCCAGTGCTCGCTGCCCGGGATCATGTCGCACATATAGAAGTAGTAGGGCATGATCCGTGCGCCGTCGAGCAATGCGAAACACAGGTCAAGCAGCGCAGCCGGGCTGTCGTTGACGCCGCGCAGCAGGACGCCCTGATTGCGCACGTCGCGGATCCCCGTGTCGAGCATCGCCGCGGCCGCCTTGGCGACCAGCGGCGTCACCGACTGTGCTGCGTTGACGTGGGTGTGGATCGCGAGGCCGACCCCGCGCTCGCGCGCGGTGGTGGCGAGGCGCTCGAGGCCGGCCCTGACCTCGTCCTGAAGCCAGTGCTGTGGCAGGCCCATGAGGGCCTTGGTAGCCAGCCGGATGTCGCGGATGCTGCCGATATCGAGCAGGGCGCCCACGAACTCCTCAAGGCGTGGCCAGGGCACGTTCGCGACGTCGCCGCCGGAAACAACGACATCCCTGACGCCGGGGGAGCGGCGCAGATAGTCGAGCATCTCACCAAGCCGGTCCTGCCTGGCAAGGGCGAATTTGTGCTTGCCTGTCACGGTGGTCGGGTTACCGACCAGGTCCATCCTGGTGCAGTGCCCGCAGTATTGCGGGCAGGTCGGCAGCACCTCGGCGAGCACCTTGGTCGGGTAGCGGTGAGTCAGGCCCTCAACCGCCCACATCTCCGCCTCGTGCAAGGAATCCCGCTGCGCGTACGGGTGCGATGGCCAGTCGTCGCGGCGGTCGGAGAACACCGGGATCATGTACATGCGCACCGCATCGGCGTAGAAAGCGTCGGTGAAACCCGGCTCGCCGGGCGCGAAGGCAGCGGCGATCGTGTTGATCATCTGCGGTGGCACGAGCATCGACATTGTGGCGCGTTCGCGCTGGTCGCGCTCGAGGTCGGCGTAGAAGCGCTCCTCCAGACCGGCGCCCACCACCTGGCGGAGCTGCCTGATGTTCTTCACGCAGTGGGCCCGCTGCCACTGGGCGGACTCCCATTCCGCCGCGGTCACGTCCACCCAGCCGGGGAAACGCCGCCAGTCGGGTTCAGCCGGCTCTACGCGGCGGTAGACATACGGCTGGTCGATCATGTGGCCTCCTTGCCCTTGTGAGGTGGCGACAAGCCGGATGATGTCTCCGATTGTTCACAGGTTACGAAAGAACCTATTGTCATAGTAGCTTCTAGCAAGAAATTATCTTGATCAATACCGCTAAGAGCAGGAAGGTGGGGGAGCGTGGCACCGATCCGGGCGTCCGAAAGTCCATGGCGGGAGGCGACGCACGCCCAGGGGGGCCGTGCGGACGCACCGGGGCGTGCCGCCCAAGTACCTGTTTGGGCAGGAGCGCACCCCACGGGGGCACCAGAACGGGCGCCTGCCGGTGTCGCGGAGCACGTGGGCCCGGCGGATCAGGGGCACGGCGCCACCGGGGCGCAGGCGCAGACGGCTGGTGCGGGCAACCAGGTGACTGTTGCCGGGGGCGACCCGGCGCGCGCACAGACCACAACGCCGGGACAAGGGGCCGCAGAATCGCGGCGGACGCTCGCCGGCCGCGAGTCCGCGACCTCGCCGCTGGGCCTGCGCCGCGTCGTGCGTCCCTTCGGTGTCCTTCCGCAGGCCGCGCTGCGGCTGGACCCGCGGCCCGAGATCGCGTCCGACGAAGTCCGGGTCCGTGTCGAGCGGCTGAACCTCGACGCGGCCTCCTTCCGCCAGTTGCACGAGGCGCACCGCGGCGACCCGGCCCAGATCAGGGCGGCCGTTCTGGAGATCATCCGGACCCGCGGCAAGATGCACAACCCGGTCACCGGATCGGGGGGCATGCTCGTCGGCGTCGTGGATGAGGCCGGGCCAGGCTCGCGGCTCGGGCTGAAGCCGGGGGACAGGGTGGCGACGCTCGTCTCCCTCAGCCTCACCCCGCTCGTGATCACCGACGGTTTTGCCCGCTGGGACGGCACATCAGAGCAGGTACCGTGCGAGGGGCATGCGATCCTGTTCGGACGTTCGATCGCCGCGGTACTCCCTGACGACCTTCCCGTACCGCTCGCGCTCGCCGTGCTTGACGTATGCGGTGCCCCCGCGTTGACCGCTCGTGTGGTGGCCTCCTACGTGGGTGCTGCAGCTCGGCCTGCGAGCCCGCACACGCCAGGTCGGGGTTCCGCGGGCGTCACCGTCGCGATCATCGGCGCCTCGGGCAAGAGCGGCAGCCTTTCCGCGGCAGCCGCCCGCCGGGCCGGCGCGGCCCGCGTCATCGGCGTCGTTCCTGACGACGCGGAAGCCACCACACTGCGCGAAGCGGCCCTCGGCGCGCCAGCCGCCGCGACACTGACCAGGCCGGTGCCGTCAATGGCGGGACCGGCATCGGGCGGGCGCCACGCCCTGGCCGACGAGGTCGTGATCGCCGACGCGCGTGATCCGGTTGCGCTTGGCGACGCGGTAAACGGGGTGGGGGGACCGGCCGACGTGACCGTAGTCTGCGTAGACGTGCCGGGCTGTGAGGGTGGCGCGATCCTCGCCACCGCTCAGGGCGGCACCGTGATCTTCTTCTCAATGGCCACGTCGTTCACGGCCGCGGCGCTGGGCGCCGAGGGCATCGCCGCGGACGTGACCATGCTCATCGGTAACGGGTACGTGCCCGGCCACGCCGAGCTTGCGCTCGACCTGGCCAGGACCGACCCTGCGGTCCGGGCTCTTCTCGCACGGCGGGTGGCACAGTGAATCAAACTCCGGCCCCGAACGCACAAGCCCCTGCCGCCCAGGCCCCTGCGGCCCGCACGTCGACACCTCAAACCTCCCCCGTGACAGCCAAGCTCGGTCTCGATCATGCGATCGTCCGCGAGGCCCGCAGGCTCGCAAAACTGGCCGGCCACCCCGTCGTGGAAATGGCGCGGACACACACCACCGTGTCGGTCGAGCGCGCCGTGCTGAGGCTCGCTGGCCTGGATGGCGCGGATGGCGACGGCATGCCGTGGGTCAACAGGCTCACCGACGCCGTGCGGGAGCAGACCGGACTGTCCCATGGCGTTGCCCTGCCCGCCTGGGACGCGTTGCGCAGCGGCGGTTACCCGGACCTGCGGGCACTTGCCGTCGCTGCCGCTGAAGGCGCCGCCAGGTTCCGCATCCCGGACGGCGGCGCCGCCGCGGCGGCGCGGCAGGCGGCGCTGAGCGCGGTCGGCCGGGGCATCGGGCGAATCGACGCGCGCCGGGCCGAACGTGCGACCCTGATCCGCGAGACCGCCGAGCCACCGCTGCCGTGGATTTATCTGATTGTGGCCACCGGTGATATCCACGAGGACATCCCGCAGGCCCAGGCCGCCGCGCGCGAGGGTGCGGACATCATCGCGGTGATCCGCTCCACCGGGCAGTCGCTGCTCGACTATGTGCCTGAAGGCGCGACCCGCGAAGGTTACGCGGGCACGTACGCCACGCAGGAGAACTTCCGCCTCATGCGCGCAGCGCTCGACGACGTGTCCCGTGAACTCGGCCGCTATGTCCGGCTCACCAACTACGCCTCGGGCCTGTGCATGCCCGAGATCGCGGCGCTCGCGGGGCTGGAGCGGCTGGACATGATGCTGAACGATTGCATGTACGGCATCATCTTCCGCGACATCAACCCCCAGCGGACCTTCATCGATCAGCGGTTCTCCAGGCGGGTCCACGCCCGGGCAGGCATCGTCATCAACACCGGCGAGGACAACTACCTCACCACCGCCGACGCGGTGGACGCCGCGCACACGGTGGTGGTCAGCCAGCTGCTCAACGAGTACTTCGGCAAGGAGGCAGGACTCGCTGACTCGCAGCTCGGGCTCGGCCACGCCTTCGAGATCAACCCGGCGATCCCTGGCTCGTTCCTGCTTGAGCTCGCGCACGCCCAGCTGGTGCGCGAGCTGTTCCCTGAGGCGCCGCTGAAGTACATGCCACCGACCAAGCACATGACGGGCAACGTTTTCTCCGGCTATCTGCTCGACGCGTTTTTCAACCTGTGCGGCCTGATGACGGGTCAGTCGATCCTGCTGATCGGCATGATGACCGAGGGCATCCACACGCCATTCCTGTCTGACCGGGACCTGGCGCTTGAGAACGTCCGCTACGTCAGGGAGGCGGCAGGCAGCCTCGGCGACGACTTCCGGCCCGGCCCCGACTCGCCCGTGACCCGGCGCGCCCACCAGGTGCTCGGCGAGGCGGTGGACCTCCTGCGCAAGATCGGCGGAGAAGGCCTGCTCCAGACGATCGCCGACGGGACGTTCGGGGTGACCAAGCGCCCGCAGGACGGCGGGCGTGGGCTCGACGGCGTGGTCCCGCGCTCCACCGGGTATTTCAATCCCGCAACTGAGCTGTTGGAAGCGCCGCATGGTCTGCCCCAACAGGAACCGGCACCCAAGGAGCCGGCACCGCACGAACCGGCACCGCACGAACCGGCACCGCGGGTGCGGCAATGAGCAGCGAGCGACAACGAGCGTCGACGGCCCGGCGCGCGCAGCTGCGGAGATCAGCGTGGAGCGTCAGTGACAGCCGACTGCCAGGTGCGCAGACACGCGCAAGGTGTGCAGACGCGCGAAGGCTGCAGAGATAAGTGCGGGGCTGAGGTGGCGACGTGCCACGCGCGGGTTCCGCTTGCGGATGGAGGCTGATCATGGCGAATACCGGGCGGGTTGTACGTCCCTACGGCGATACCACAGGAGACGGTTGGGTCCAGTTGTCGTTCACGTTGCCGGTGCCGATGGGCGGTGCAGGTGAACGGGCCTGGGCCGAGGCAGCGGCGCTGCAGCTTGCCACCAAGATGGGCATGGATCAGGCGATGGTGGTGCACGCGAAAACCATGGGCCCGGACTTCACGTTCTTCATCGTGTACGGGCGCGTGAGCCACCTTGTGGACTTGTCGGCGATAAACGTCACCGAGCGCGAGTTCCCGCTGCTTTCACCGCACGAGGTGAATCTCCGGATCCGTACCGTACTCGGGCGCAAGCTGGTGGTCGTTGGTGCGTGCGTGGGCACCGACGCGCACACCGTCGGGATCGACGCGATCCTGAACGTGAAGGGGCACGCGGGGGAGAAGGGCCTCGAGTACTATCGCGAGATACGGGTGGTCAACCTCGGCGCGCAGGTGAGTGTCAGCGAACTGGCCGGCCGGGCGCGGCGCGAGCGGGCCGACGCGGTACTGGTCAGCCAGGTCGTGACCCAGCGGGACGCCCATTTGACCGGTGCGCGGGCCCTGGCGGAGGCATTCGTGCAGCCGTCAGGCGCAACTGACGGCGAGGGCGGGGCGCCTGGTGATGGGGAGGACCGGATCCTGGCGGCCGGCGACGCTCCAGGCCGGCCGTTGCTTGTCGTGGGCGGCCCGCGGTTCGACCCGGCTATGGCCCGCGAGCTTGGCGTTGACCGTATCTTCGGCCGGGGCACCACGCCCCGCGAGGTGGCGAGCTACCTGATGCACGCCCTGGCAGGGCCCGACAGCCGCCGGGACGTGGATCGCGCCCGTGCCGCCGCACGCGCAGGAACAGCGACAGCGGGGTCTGCGCAGCCGGGGTCTGGGCCATCGGCGTCCGGGCTATCGGCGTCCGGGCCATCAGAGTCCGGGCTCACAGGGCCCGCGCGACGAGGACCCGAGCGGTGGCGGGGCAGCGTAGGCCCTGCGGACACCACGTCCGCAGCGGTGGGCACGCGGCGATGAGCGGCGAGGGCCTATGCGTCACGCACCGCAGATATGTGCCCTACACTCACGCACATTATGGCGGGAGTCTGGTTGACGGCGCCTACGTGCTCGGGCTGTTCGGCGACGTGGCGACCGAGGTCTGCATCCGGCTTGACGGCGACGAGGGTCTGCTGGCCGGGTACTCCGCCGTCCAGTTCAGTGCGCCGGTCCGGGCCGGCGATGTGATCGAGGCGACCGCGACCGTGACGCGGGTCGGGCGGCGCAGCCGCGAACTCGCGTTCCAGGCGAGGGTGGTGTGCCGGGCCGAACCGGCCGGCGGCCCCGCTGCGGCACGGGTCCTCGGGGAACCGATTGTGGCTGTCACCGCGACCGGCACCGTGGTCGTGCCACCACGCGGCTAGCTAGTCCCGCCGCCCGACAAAGGACCGTCAAGCCCCGACACCCCGCGGCCCGTTGCATACCACCAAACCGCGCGCCCGATGCGACGCAGCAGCCTGCGGCCGGACCAGCCATGCCAAGCGTGCCGCGGGACGCGGAAGAAGCCAGGTCGGGGTCATGAATCCGCGGCCCTACGGCAGTCCAAGGCCACGCCCGGCGCGCGGCGCCGACGCCGTGGCCGGGCTGCGCGAACGCCAGAAGGCCAGGACGCGTGCTGGCATCAGGCAGCAGACGCTGCGGCTCTTCCGGCAGCAGGGCTACGACGCGACCACCGTGGCGCAGATCGCCGCCGCCGCCGAGGTCTCGGAGAGCACGTTCTTCCGCTACTTCCCGACCAAAGAAGGCGTCGTGCTGTGCGACGACATGGAGCTGCTCGCGGCCGGGGCACTTGAGGCGCAGCCGCCCGGGCTCGGCCCGATCGCGGCACTGCGTGGCGCGCTGCGGACGGCTTTCGCCGCGCTGTCTGCTGACCAGCTCGCGCAGTTCCGCGAAAGCGCCGCTTGCGATGTCCATTCCCGACGTACGTGCGCGGCTCCTTGACGAGCTCACGTCGACGATCGACCTCTTCGCCGCGGCGCTCGCGCGACGAGCGGGCCGTCGCGAGGACGACTTCGTCGTCCGTACCACGGCAGGGGCGGTGCTAGGCATCGCGCTTGCCGCTTGGCTGGACGCGGCCGACGACCTGGAGACCTGCTTTTCGACGCCGGGCTGGACCATCTGGAGTCCGGCCTGCCGCTATAGCGGCGCCCCCGCGGGCAGGGGCCGCGGCGGCTGGCCGCTCGAACAGGGCCGCCGATCCGAGAAACACACAGTGTTCCCGGCGCCTGGCAGCCCGATTTCGCCTACTCCGGCGCCGAGCGGGACGTCCTGGTCCAGGCGGGCATCGCCGCGGGGCGTAAGGACCCGGGCGTGAGCGCGCGCAGGCGCCGGTCCGGGCAGCGGCGCACCGGGCGCCCCGATGCCCCGCGACGGCCCGAATTCTGCTGCGTTGCGGCGGCGGGATAAGGGGTGATGTGCAGCCAGACATGGTCAAATGGCTATTCAGGAGTTGTCCGCAACGAGCTTGACATCGGGCCGAGGGGCGGTAAGTTGCTGCGCAGTCCAGCACCGGGCTAACCGGCCGGGTCGGCTGTCCCGGCCACTTCGGGGGCTGCGCCACGGACGGGGGATCCAGGCCGTTCCGTCTTTTTTGCCAGGTGCGGAATACGGAAGCTGGCCGCGCCGCGGTCCCGGCTGGGCGGGGGGTTGGACCCGGAAAGGGTCCGGACACCCAGTAGACAACGGAGTGCGAGCTCGTTGCCGACGAGACGTGTTCCGGTCCGAAGGGATGTCCGGGCCCTCTTCCGACTTCTGTGCTAGTGCGTCTCACTATTGGCTAGATAATTCCTTGAGGGTAACCCGCCCGCGCCGGACCTTCGACAGGATTTCCTCGGCTGTAGCGGTCCACACGAACGGCTTGGGGTCGTCGTTATTGGCCGTGAGGTAGGCGTCGATGGCGGCGATGAGTTCGGGCACGGACCTGAACACCCCGCGGCGGATGGCCTTGTCAGTGAGGTTGCGGAACCAGCGCTCGGCCAGATTGAGCCAGGAGCTCGATGTGGGCGTGAAGTGCAGGTGGAAGCGGGGGTGCTTGTCCAGCCACGCCTTGACGTTCGGGTGGTTGTGCGTGCCGTAGTTGTCCAGAATCAGGTGGATGGCCAGCCCTTTGGGCACCTGCCGGTCGATGGCGCGAAGGAACTTCAAAAACTCGGTGTTGCGGTGCTTTGTTTGGCATTGGCCGATGACGTTGCCGGTGAGCACGTTGAGCGCGGCGAACAGCGTCGTGGTGCCGTTGCGCTTGTAGTCATGGGTCATGGTGCCGGCCCGGCCGGGCTTCATCGGCAGGGTGGGCTGGGTCCGGTCGAGAGCCTGGATCTGGCTCTTTTCGTCCACGCACAGCACCACGGCCTTGTCCGGCGGGTTGAGGTAGAGGCCCACCACGTCGGTGAGCTTCTCCTCGAAGCGCTTGTCATCCGGCAGCTTGAACGTCTCCACCCGGTGCGGCTGCAAGCCGCGGGCCGCCCAGATCCGCTGCACGGTCGCCTTGCTCACCCCCTGCGCCTTGGCCATCGAGCGGCACGACCAGTGCGTCTCACCCGGGGGCTTCTCATGCAAGGTCGCGTGCACGATCGCCTCCACCTTCTCCGCGCTGATCGACGGCTTGCGGCCCCGGCCCTGCCGCACCCGGCCGAACTTCGCCAGACCCTCGGCAGTGAACCGTTTCCGCCAGGCCCGCACCGTCACGGCCGACACCCCGATCCGCTGCGCAATCTGGGTATTCGCGACGCCATCGGCCGCCAGCAGCAG
>DATIYI010000171.1:0-17445 GCA_035517695.1 Streptosporangiaceae bacterium | reverse complement strand
TCGAACGCTCCCGGCGGCCGGTCGGCTGGTACTGGTCGGCTGGTACTGGTCGGCCGGTACTGGGCGGCCGGTACTGGGCGGCCGGTACTGGGCGGCTGGTACTGGGCGGCCGGTACTGCCGCTAATGCCAGAACGGCGCCGTGGCCTGTTACGGCGCGAATGCGGAGTCGCCCTTTGGCGTGCCCAGACCGGTCGGTCCGTCGTATCCGACCTTTGCGGTGCACAGGTAGGAGCCGCCGCAGGATCCGTTGCTACCCGAGGTGACGTCGTTCAGCGCCGACGGGTGCGCGTAGGGGTAACTGGCTGGGAAGGTGCCAGGCGCCGGATTGCCAGCGAGCGCGTACACGGCGGCGATGATGGGCGAGGAGACCGAGGTCCCGCCGTACACGGCCCAGCCGTTGGCCCCGTAGGTGTCGTAGACGGCCACACCGGTGTTGGGGTCGGCGATCGCCGAGACGGCCGTCAGCGTCGCCATCCTGCAGCCGGTATCGGTCTCCCACGCAGGCTTGGCGTCGTAGCTGGAGCAGCCAGATCCGGCGCCGCTCCACGCGGTCTCGGTCCAGCCGCGCGCATTGCTGCTCGGCCGCAGCGTGGTGCCGCCGACGGACGTCACGTAGTGGGACGTGGCTGGGTAGGACGTGCCGTAGCCGTTGTCTCCAGAGGACACCGTAATGGCGACACCGGGGTGGTCGAAGTAGGTGCTGTCGTAGCTTGGGTCGGACGAGCTCTCATCGCCGCCGTAGCTGTTGGATACGAACCTCGCGCCGAGGCTGACCGCCCTGTTGACCGACTTGCCCAGGTCGGTCATGTTGTCCGAGGAGGCTTCGACCAGCAGGATGTGGCAATCCGGGCATATTGCGGACACCATGTCGAGGTCGAGTGAAATCTCACCGCCCCAGCCCGAGTTTCCTTTAGGGTAGTGGGTGCCGCCGCTCTCGTCGACCTTCTTGAAACAGCCATTCGACGTGGTGCAGGGCGTCAGTCCGTACGCGCTGCGGTAAGTCGCCAGATCGGCTTCTGCCTTCGGGTCGTCATAGGAGTCCACGACTGCCACCGTGCGGCCGCTGCCTTTAGCCGAGGTGAGTGCGTAGGCGGCACGCAGGCTGGCCGGACCGTACCCAGCGGGTGACAATGGGCCGGCATGGCCGCCCTCGTTCGGCTCCTTTATATCGTCGCGGACGATGGCAAGGCAGGCCTCCTTACCGATGCCGCGAACAGGCGTGCAGGAGTCGTGTTCGTCATAATCGCCGTCTTTATCGAGGTCAGCCCGTTTCGGCGCGAATGGCGAGTGTTTTTCCGCAGTGGCTTGATGCGCCTGGGCTGAAATTACTGTGGAAAGTGTGAGAGTCAGGGCCGCCGCCGTCGCGCAGGCGATCGCTATCATGTCACGCCACGTTGCGGCGGTGCGGTGGAGTCCGTTTACGTGCACAGCGGTATGCCCCCGTTCGTAAGGTGAATCAGGACACGCTCGTGGTCAGCCGGACGGCGGGTGCCTAAGAACCGGCTTTCTTTGACCACGCGTTGTGGGGGGCTGGTGGAATGCTTTCTGCTACCACCCCGGCAGGTACCAGATCTGTTCCGACGACCGGTTGCACGCGTAGATCCGGACCTGTGTGCTGTCAGCCTTGGAACCGTGCGGGTCGTCCAGGCACTCGCCTGACCAGGGGTTGAGTAGCTCGATGGCGGGAACTCCGACGATTCCGTCAGCTTCCCAGTACTGCCTCGCCGTTCCGTCGCAGGTGACGAGCACGGCCCCGGTTGCGTTGGACTTATTGGTGACGGTAAGGCATTCACCCCGATTCCGGATAGTGTTGTCTCCTGGCAGCGTCCAGCGCTGCGAGCTCAGGTGTTTGCATCGGGCGACTGCGGCGATGACGCCGCCGTGGCCGCTGTGAGCCGCGTATTCGGTAAGGCACATGCCTTGAATGGCCGAGGTGACCGCACCGGTGAGATCAAGGTGACGGGTGGTATGCAGCACGGGGTGCGGGCGCAGCGGGGAAACCGGTGAGCGCTGTGCGGTCCAGGCGCCCAGCGGTACCAGGAGCGTAAGCACAGAAAGCATAACCCCGGCCGCACCGTACCTATTTCGCCTGAACATGGCTTTGGCCGGATAGGGACGTTTTAGCATTCTGATCCCCCGCGCATCTGGTTGACATTAAGCCGGGTAAACGCGAGCAGGTTATCGCATTCGCATGCCGCCGCCGGGCAAGCGGGAATTCAGTTTATCGCAAAATATTGCGTCGCTTGTTTCCCCGGATCGGTAGGTAACATTACCGAACATGAAAACAGGGCCGATGCGGCGCGCAGCGGCGCGGCGCGTGACAAACCGGCGCAGCGGCGGTTGCGGCGCCGTTCCCCGGTCCGTCCCCGGTCCGGCACAGTACCCGCAGCGCCGGGTACCCACCGCGCCGAGCCCCGGCGCGACGGCAGGTGCGGTGCCGGGTACCACCGGGATGCAGCCGCGCGGGCAGCGCGGGAACAGGTAAGAATTACCAGGCAGGCACGGCAGCCGGGTAGGTACGGCAGCCGGGCGGGCACGGCAGCCGGGCGGGCACGGCAGCCGAGTAGACACGGCAGCCGGGCGGGCACGGCAGGCAGGCACTGCGGGCATGGGAGGTGCGAGATGGATCGCGTACGCATCGGCGCGCTAGGGGCGGCGCGGATCACGTCGAATGCGCTGATCGCGCCCGCGCGGCAGGTTGAGGAGGCGGTCGTGACCGCGGTGGCCGCCAGGAATTCAGATAACGCGCGGTCGTTCGCCGCAGCGAACGGAATTCCAGGGATCCGCCACTCGTACGAGGCCTTGATCGTCGACCCGGAAATTGACGCCATCTACAACCCGCTGCCCAACGCCCTGCACGCCCCATGGACGCTGCGGGCCATCGAGGCAGGCAAGCACGTGCTGTGCGAGAAGCCGCTGGCGTCCAACGCGCCGCAAGCCCAGCTGGTCGCGTCGGCGGCGCAGGCCGCCGGCCGCGTGGTGATGGAAGCGTTCCACTACCGCTACCATCCGCTGGCGCGCCGGATGCGCGAGATCGTGCGCGGTCGCGCGGACGCTCCAAACGGCGATCTCGGCGCGGTAAAGCACCTCGACGTCAAGCTCTGCTTCCCTATCGCCGATCCCACCGACATCCGCTTCAGCTTCGAGCTCGCCGGTGGTGCGAACATGGACGGCGGCTGCTATGCGATCAACATCTTGCGGCTGCTCGGCCCCGGTGAGCCTGACGTCATCTCGGCGGCGGCGCAGGAGGCCGCGCCCCTTGTGGACGGCGCGATCACAGCCGCGCTGGGCTTTCCCTCCGGTGCCACGAGCCGGTATGAGGTGTCGCTGCTGCGGGCGAACCCCTTCACCGCCGACGTCAGCGTGACCGGCGAGGATGGCGAACTGCGGGTGGTGAACTTCATGTCACCGCACAGCGGTCACAAGCTAGCGGTGACCATCCACGGCCAGACCCGCGACGAGCAGGTCGCGGGGGAGCCGACCTACACGGGCCAGTTGCGAGCCTTCACCGCGGCGGTGCTCCGGGGAGAGCCGTTCCCGACGACTGCGGCAGACGCTGTCATCAACATGCGGCTGATCGACGACGTCTACCGCGCCGCCGGGCTCCCACCCCGCGGAATGTGACAACGGGCGGTAGCGTCCCGGCATTTCGTGGCACCCGGGGCCGCCGCCGGGCATGTGGTGCCCATGGCAGACAACGTGGCAGGCGGGGCCCAGCGACCGGCAACGGCCCGCCAGGTGTGCTACGCGTCACGCGCAGATGAGTGCGAGCATCGGGCATCGCCCGTTAGCCTCGGTTGAGGCAGCTTCGTCATATCGGCGGATACCGCCCTGCATCTGATCGCCGCGCGCCCCCTGTCCGGAGGTTGCGTCTGGCGTGGACGGGAGAAATGAGCGAGCGCGAGCGGAAGATAGAGTTGAGCGGCGCGCAGATCATCGCCGGCGTGCTGGCTACCCTCACTGCCGCTGTCGCGACCTCCTTTCTGGGGGTCGCTGGGACGCTTATCGGCGCTGCCGCGGTCAGCATTATCAGCACCGCTGGCACCGCGATCTACCGCTACTACCTGTCGCGAACCGGCGAGAAGCTGCGCACCGCGGCCCCGGTCGTCATACAGCGCGTCAACGTGCACGGTGCTGCCTTCTACCGAGGGTCCAACGCCGGGCGGCGTGCCAGCCAGGCAGCTGCGCCGGACCAGTCGGCGGCGCAGTCGAGGCCCACACCCGGGCAGGAGAGCGCCTGGTGGGAGGGCGGGCCGGCGGCCGCGAACGAGGCAACGCCCGCGCCCGGCGAGCAGCGCGGCGGGCCCACGGGGAGAAGACACGAGGGGAGCGCACGCGAAGGGAGCGCAGCGGCGCCGCAAGGCCCGCGGCGGCCAAGCTGGCGGATGCTCGCCGCGGCTGCCGGGGTAATACTCGTGACCGTGATGATTGCCGTCACAGTGATCAAGATAGCGGCGGGAAAGCCGTCGAGCTCGGTTGTCTGGGGGAACGTCCCCGTGGGCAGTAACGCCACGTCCACGCCGCAGCCGCACTCGCCCACTCCCACATCATCGGCGCAATCGACGAGCCCGAGTGCTACGCCGACACCGTCATCAAGCACCGCTTCCACGCCGACGCCGACGTCGACGCCCTCCGTGGGAGCGACTTCGACCGCGTCCGCGTCACCGGCCGCGCCGTTCCGGGCGTCGAGCCCGTCGCCTGCCTTGTCCTCTTTCTCGCCGGTTCCGTCGCCATAGTGCGTGCCGCACACCTCCGCTCTACGATCGGCGCGCCAGGCGGCAGCCGTTCGGGTGAGGTTTCAGTAACCACGGCTGAGCTGCGATCGCGGACACTTCCGCGCGCACATGCGGCTGCGGCAGCGCTATTAGAGTGGCTGGGTGGCTGATCCGGCGACCTACCGTCCTGCTCCTGGCTCGATACCGGAGTTTCCTGGCGTCTACAGGTTCCGTGACGCTCACGGCCGCGTGATCTACGTCGGCAAGGCGAAAAATCTGCGCTCGCGGCTCAATTCCTATTTCGCCGACTTCATCGGCATACATCCGCGCACCCAGGCCATGCTCCGTTCGGCGGCGAGCGTGGACTGGACCGTAGTTGCCACCGAGGTGGAGGCGCTGCAGCTCGAGTATTCGTGGATCAAGGATTACGACCCCCGCTTCAACGTGCGGTACCGCGACGACAAGAGCTATCCCTACCTCGCGGTCACGCTCAACGAGGAATACCCGAGGGTCATGGTGCTGCGCGGCGCGAAACGGCGGGGAGTCAGGTACTTCGGCCCCTACTCGCACGCCTGGGCCATCCGGGAGACCGTGGATCTGCTGCTGCGGGTGTTCCCCGTGCGGACCTGCTCGGCCGGCGTGTTCAAGCGGGCACGACAGATCGGCCGCCCGTGCCTGCTCGGCTACATCGGCAAGTGCTCCGCGCCATGCGTGGAGAGGGTGAACGCGGCCGAGCACCGCCTGCTCGCGGAGGAGTTCTGCGATTTCATGGCGGGCAACACCACCAGGTTCCTGCGCAGGCTCGAACGGCAGATGCACGAGGCGGCGTCGGCGGAGGAATTCGAGCGCGCCGCGCGGTTGCGTGACGACATCCACGCGCTTCAGCGGGCGCTTGAGAAGCAGGCGGTCGTGCTGGGCGACGGAACTGACTGCGATGTGATCGCACTCGCCGAAGACCAGCTGGAGGCCGCGGTGCAAGTCTTCTACGTCCGCGGTGGCCGGGTGCGCGGGCAGCGCGGCTGGGTGGTCGACAAGGTCGAGGACGTGAGCACGGGCGAACTCGTCGAGCATTTCCTCGGCCAGGTCTACGGTGACGATCCCGCCGCGGCCAACCCGGCACCGGCCTGGGAGGCTGACGAGGAGACCGAAGCCCATGCCATCGCCGGGACGGCAGCCCATCCGGCAGCCCATCCGGCGGCCCATGACGAAGCCGAGGCGGGGTCCGTTGCCGTGCCCGCGCCCGGGCCGGGTAGCGGCCCGGCCGGGCTTGCGGAAAGCGCCTGGCGCGGGCACGCGAAGGGACGTGCGAGCGGTGGCAGGGCACGCGGAGGTGACCCGGCTGCCTGGATGGGCGTAAGCGTGCCACGCGAGGTGCTCGTCCCCGTACTGCCGCCGGACGCTGAGGCGATGGGAGAGTGGCTCGCCGCCCGGCGGGGCGGCCGTGTCGACCTGCGGGTGCCAAGGCGTGGCGACAAGAAGGCGCTGCTCGGCGTGGTGACCAGGAACGCGGCGGAATCCCTGACGTCGCACAAAACGCGCCGCGCCAGCGACCTGACCACCCGCAGCCGCGCACTTAACGAAATACAGGACGCGCTCGGCCTGGATGAAGCGCCGTTGCGCATCGAGTGTTACGACGTGTCCAACCTGCAGAGCAGCCACGTGGTGGCCTCGATGGTGGTTTTCGAGGACGGGCTGGCGCGTAAGGCTGAGTACCGGCGATTCAGTGTCCGCCAGCGCGACGGCCAGGGCGACGTGGCGGCAATTCACGAGGTGATCTCGCGGCGATTCCGGCGCTACCTGCAGGAGCTACAGGAAACGGGGGAGCTTGACGCGCTCGGCGATATGGCAACCCAGCCGGGCAGCCACGAGTCCAGGCAGCGCAAGTTCGCCTACCCGCCTGGCCTGGTGGTCGTGGACGGCGGGCCCGCCCAGTCCGCGGCGGCGCGGCAGGCGCTCGACGAACTCGGCATTGAGGACGTCGCCGTGTGCGGCCTCGCCAAGCGGCTCGAGGAGGTCTGGCTGCCTGGCGAGGACGCCCCGGTGATCTTGCCCCGCAGCAGCGAGGGCCTGTACCTGCTGCAGCGGGTACGCGACGAGGCGCACAGGTTCGCCATCACCTACCACAGGGCGAAGAGATCGAAGGCGCTGACGGAAAGTGAGCTCGATGAGGTTGCCGGCCTCGGCCCGGCCAGGCGAAAGGCTTTGCTGCGGCGCTTCGGCTCCGTCCGGGGGATCAGGGAGGCTACCGTTGACGAGATCGCCGAGCTGCCAGGATTTGGCATGCGCACAGCGCAGTCCGTATCCGCCGCCCTGGGCGGCAGGCCCAGTGCAGACGGCACGGGAACTAGGGAACCCGACGGGGAAGCGGGATGACCAGCGGTTTGAGCGCGGTGCACGCACCGGCTCCTGACATCGTGATCATCACAGGGATGTCGGGCGCCGGGCGCAGCACTGCCGCGAAGTCGCTGGAGGATCTCGGCTGGTATGTGGTGGACAACCTGCCGCCCGGCCTGCTGCCGACCATGGTGGATCTCGCCACGCGATCTCAGGGCGCGGTGCCCAGGATCGCCGTTGTCGTCGACGTACGCAGCCGCGGCTTCACCACTGACCTGAAGACCACGATCAACGAACTCGCCGCTAGGGGCGTCCGGCCGCGTGTGGTGTACCTGGAGGCTTCGGACGGGACGCTCGTACGGCGCTTCGAGAGCGTGCGCAGGCCGCATCCGCTGCAGGGGGACCGCAGAGTCGTGGCCGGGATCGCGGCCGAACGGGAAATGCTCCGCGGCGTCGCCGACGACGCCGACCTCGTGCTCGACACATCCTCGCTCAACGTGCACGAGCTACGCGCTCGGATGCGCGGGTTCTTCGCCGACGACGCGGACCGTAGGGTCCGGGTCAATGTCGTGTCGTTCGGCTACAAGTACGGCCTGCCCGTCGATGCCGATGTCGTCGCGGACTGCCGGTTTCTGCCGAACCCGCACTGGGTCGGCGAACTCCGCCCGTTGACCGGCCTTGACCAGCCGGTCCGCGACTACGTGCTTGGCCAGCCCGCCGCGAAAGAGTTCCTCCCCGCCTACCTGGAGACTTTGCGCGTGCTGCTCGCCGGCTACGAGCGCGAGGGCAAGCACTTCGTCACGCTGGCGATCGGCTGCACCGGCGGTAAGCACCGCAGCGTCGCCGTCGCCGAGCAGATCGGCGCGCGCCTCGCGGCCAGCGGGGCGGACGTCCAGGTGACGCACAGAGACCTGGGCCGTGAGTGACCGGATGACCGATGCCGCGGCCACATCAGCGGGCGACGCCGCGGTCGTCGGGCGCGTGGATGCCGCGCGCGAGGCCGACCCGCGGCAGGCCGGCCCGCTCCAGGTTGCCGCCCTGGGCGGCGGTCACGGGCTGCACGCCTCATTGTCGGCACTGCGGCGGGTGACCGATGCGCTCGTCGCCATCGTCACGGTGGCCGACGACGGCGGATCAAGTGGCAGGCTGCGGCGGCAATTCGGTGTCCTGCCGCCGGGTGACCTGCGGATGGCTCTCGCGGCGCTCTGCGGTGACGACGAGTGGGGCACGACATGGAGTCGCGTGGTGCAGCACAGGTTCGACGGAACGGGTGAGCTATCCGGGCATACGGTGGGGAATCTGCTCATCGTGGCCCTCTGGGATCTGCTCGGGGATACCGTCGAGGGCCTTGACTGGGTGGGGATGCTGCTCGGCGCGCATGGCCGCGTGCTGCCCATGGCCGCGGTACCGCTCGATATCGCCGCCGAGGTGGAGGGAGCCGATCCGGCAAGGCCGCACGACATCACCGTGGTACGTGGGCAGGCGTCGTGCGCCGTGACGCCCGGAAGAGTACGGTCGATCTCGCTGGTTCCCGCCGATCCGCCTGCCTGCACGGAGGCAGTGACGGCAGTGAACGAAGCGGATTGGGTGGTGTTCGGGCCGGGCTCCTGGTTCACCAGCGTGCTGCCGCACCTGCTGGTGCCTGACCTGGCGGACGCACTGGTCACCACCAGGGCGCGGCGGGTGGTCGCGCTCAACCTGGCGGCGCAGCCGGGTGAGACGGCGGGATTCGCCCCGCACACCCACCTGGATGTGCTCGCCGTGCACGCTCCCGCGCTCAGGATTGACGTCGTGCTCGCCGACAGGTCCGCGGCGCGTTCAGGACGCACGGAACTTGAAAAGGCCGCCGAGGTGCTCGGCGCCCGGCTCATGCTGGCCGATGTGGCGATGGCGGACGGCTCGCCGCGTCATGACCCGCGCAGGCTCGCGGCGGCCTACGCTGAGATCTTCGAGGGGGGATGAGGTGATGGCCATGACTGGCGTCGTGAAGGACGAGCTCAGCCGGGTCGCGATTCTGAAGCCATGCTGCCGCAAGGCAGAGGTGTCCACCCTGCTGCGGTTCGCGGGGGGCTTGCATCTGGCGAGCGGACGGATCGTGATCGAGGCCGAACTCGACACCGGCGCTACGGCACGCCGGCTGCGTAAGGACATAGCCGAGGTGTTCGGGCATTCGTCCGATCTGGTCGTGCTCGCGCCAAGCGGCCTGCGCAAGGGCAACAGGTACGTGGTGCGGGTGTACAGGGACGGGGACAGCCTGGCCCGCCAAGCCGGCCTGGTCGACAGCTATGGGCGCCCCGTGCGTGGCCTGCCGCGCCAGGTCGTCGCGGGTACCGGATGCGACGCCGAAGCGGCGTGGCGCGGCGCGTTCCTCGCCCATGGCTCGCTCACCGAGCCTGGCCGTTCCATGTCGCTCGAGGTGACATGCCCCGGACCTGAGGCGGCGCTCGCGCTCGTCGGATCGGCGCGGCGGCTGAAGATCCACGCGAAGGCACGAGAGGTACGCGGGGTGGACCGGGTCGTCATCCGTGACGGCGACGCCATCAGCGCCCTGCTGACCCGGCTTGGCGCCCACGACAGCGTGCTCGCATGGGAGGAGCGGCGGATGCGCCGCGAGGTCAGGGCCACGGCCAACCGGCTTGCCAACTTCGACGACGCGAACCTGCGGCGCAGCGCGCGCGCCGCGGTGGCGGCCGGCGCCAGGGTCGAGCGGGCCCTGCAGATCCTCGGCGACGGCGCGCCGAAGCATCTGGTCGTCGCCGGCGAGCTTCGCCTCCGGAACCGGCAGGCCAGCCTGGAGGAACTTGGCGCACTTGCCGACCCGCCGCTGACCAAGGACGCGATCGCGGGCAGGATAAGGCGGCTGCTCGCGATGGCCGACAAACGGGCCATGGAACTCGGCCTCCCTGGCACCGACGCCAACCTCACCCCGGACATGCTCGTCCCCTGACGGGGCCACCGGGCAGCGGTCGTCTAGCGGGCGCCGGGGCTCGACGAATCGGCTCAAATTGTCTTGCTGATCTGCCACTTGCCATTGCAGCGGTGTTGGTCACCGTTCATGCGAGCGCGTTCGCATTGGTCGTGACCGAGTGCGCCGCGTCAGCTTGCTCCGTCTGATCCCTGGGTGCTCCGTGTGATCCCAGCTGTGGCCGGAGTAGCCGACAATGAATTGCTGGTCGGTGAAGCCTGGTGAGTCGGGGTTCGGATAAAGGAGTTCGGAGAGGATACCGTTCGCGCCGGCGAACCCCCGGCGAACCAGACATCGCCGCCGTTGCCGGCCGCGCGACCGCGGCCATGGCGATCAGCGTGGCGATGGCAGCACCCGCCGCTCAGGCCGCCTGATGCCAGGCCGAGCACTACCACGGTGGGCGCATGACGTGCCGCCAACCGCCCGGGCACTGCCAACCTGGAGAGCGCCACACATTGTTCACAGTCAACACTCAAAGAGTGATGTTGGCGGAGTATTCACAATCACTGGCGATGTTCAGCGAGCCCTGGGAAAGAACCCGTGATAGGCCGCCGTGATAGACGCCCGTGATAGACGCCCGTGATAGACGCCCGTGAAAGACACCAAGCAATGAGCCCTGTGAAAATGACCTCTGAGCGCGCGGGTCGTTCGGCACTTTGGCAGCCCGGGACTGTCCGATAGGCTCAAAGGCGGGTCACGACGTAGCTGGCCCCAGATCTCTGGAAGTTGGGCACCCGGTGAGCCCGCCCCTCGCTCACCGCGGCATACGCTCGCTTAGAGCCCGGCCAGCGTACGGAGACAAGCCACCGAGACCAGCCGACCGAGAGACCAGCCACCGAGACCAGCCCACCGAGAGACCAGCCAGCGAGACCAGCCCACCGAGAGACCAGCCAGCGAGACCAGCCCACCGAGAGACCAGCCACCGAGACCAGCCCACCGAGAGACCAGCCACCGAGACCAGCCCACCGAGAGACCAGCCACCGAGACCAGCCCACCGAGAGACCAGTCAGTGACGGCTGGTGCGCTGATCGCAGGGCACCAGCCGTGAACCGCAGTGAGCAGACGAGGAGTGAACGCTGTGACCATCCGTGTTGGCGTCAATGGCTTCGGCCGCATCGGGCGCAACTTCTGGCGTGCCGTCAACGCGCAGCCAGGCGGGACTGGGCAGGCCGGAGGCGCGGCCGGGCCGAGTGCGGGCCTTGGCGACGTCGAGATCGTCGCGGCGAATGACCTGACGGACACCGCCACGCTCGCGCACCTGCTGAAATACGACACGATGCTCGGCACCTTGAACATGGACATCAAGGCGGCCGGTGACACCATCCAGACGGGCGCCCGCCCGATCCAGGTCTTGGCTCAGCGCGACCCCGCGACGCTGCCCTGGCGCGACCTCGGAGTCGACGTCGTGATCGAGTCGACCGGGCGTTTCACCAAGGTCGAGGACGCACGCAAGCACATCGACGCGGGCGCGAAGAAGGTGATCATCTCTGCCCCGGCGAAGGGCGAGGACATTACGATCGTAATGGGTGTCAACGACGACGCCTATGATTCGGCCAGTCACACCATCATCTCCAACGCCTCCTGCACCACGAACTGCGTGGCGCCGATGGCCAAGGTGCTGCTCGACAGCTTCGGGATCGTGAAGGGCCTGATGACCACGATCCACGCCTACACCAACGATCAGGTGATCCTGGACTTCCCGCACAAGGACCTGCGCCGCGCGCGCGCCGCGGCGATGAACATCATCCCCACCACGACGGGCGCCGCCAAGGCGACCGCTCTCGTGCTGCCGGAACTCAAGGGCAAGCTTGACGGGATGGCGATGCGGGTTCCTGTCGCGGACGGCTCGGTAACCGATCTCGTCGTGGAGATTGGCCGCGAGGCCACCGAGAGCGAGGTGAATGCGGCATACCAGGCCGCGGCCGAGGGACCGCTCAAGGGCTACCTGCATTACACCGAGGACCCCATAGTGTCGTCCGACATTGTCGGAACGCCCTATTCGTGCACGTTCGACGCGGCGCTCACGATGACGTTCGGGAACCAGGTCAAGGTCATCGGCTGGTATGACAATGAGTGGGGCTACTCGAACCGGCTTGTTGACCTGACCCGCCTCGTCGGCTCGCGTCTCTAGTGGCCGGTGCGGACGTCCCTACCGGCCACGAGCAATCCCACCTGGTCACATCGCGAGGCGACGAGGGAGAGAGAGGAAGCTGAGCCGCATGAAGAGCATCGAGGATCTCCAGGTCGCCGGCCGGCGAGTCCTGGTCCGTGCCGACCTCAACGTACCGCTCGAGTTCGGAGCGGGCGGAGCGGTCCACGGCCGGGCGGACACGGGCGGCGGGGCAGTCATCGCAGATGACGGCAGGATCAGGGCGAGCGTTCCCACCATCACGAAACTCGCCGACCGCGGCGCCCGGGTTGTCGTGTGCGCTCATCTGGGCAGGCCCAAGGGCGCGAGCTACGGCGAGCGGGCTACTGAGGAGCTCTCGCTGGCCCCTGTCGCGCAGCGCCTTGGCGAGCTGCTCGGGCGGCCGGTCAGGTTCGTCGCCGACGTGGCCGGCGCCCAGGCACGCGAAGCTGCCGGGCAGCTTGCCGACGGCGACGTTCTGGTGATCGAGAACCTCCGTTTCGAGCCGGCCGAGACCAGCAAGGATGACGCGGAGCGCGGTGCGTTCGCCGACGAGCTCGCCGCGCTCGCCGAGCTATATGTAGGTGATGGTTTCGGCGCTGTCCATCGCAAGCACGCCAGCGTCTACGACGTGCCGTACCGGCTGCCGCACGCCGCGGGCGACTTGGTGCTTGCCGAGGTGGCGGTGCTCCGCAGGCTCACCGCGAATCCGGACCACCCGTACGTCGTGGTGCTCGGCGGCGCCAAGCCGTCGGACAAGCTTGCCGTGATCGGCAGCTTGCTTGGCCGCGCGGACCGGTTGCTGATCGGCGGCGGCATGGCGTACACCTTCCTCAAGGCCCAGGGTCACGAAGTGGGCCGCTCGATGCTCCAGGCTGACCAGGTTCCTCAGGTACGGGATCTGCTCGCTGAGGCGGCGCGGCGCGGCGTCGAAGTCGTGCTTCCCGTCGACGTCGTCGCCGCTACCGGGTTTGACGCCGCCGCGGACCATGAAGTCGTACCTGCCACCGCGATCCCTGCCGATCGCGAGGGCCTGGACATCGGGCCGGAGTCCCGCCGGTTGTTCGCGGAGAAGGTCGCGGATGCGAAGACCGTGTTCTGGAACGGGCCGCTCGGCGTCTTCGAATTCCCCGCCTTCGCCGCCGGAACCCGGGCAGTGGCCGGGGCGATTTCCCGAGTGACAGGATTCACCGTCGTCGGTGGCGGCGACTCGGCGGCAGCCGTTCGGTCATTTGGTCTGCCACCGGACGCGTTCTCGCACATCTCCACGGGCGGCGGCGCCAGTCTTGAGTTTCTCGAAGGCAGGGAACTGCCCGGGCTAGCAGCGTTGGAGGCATCATGACCGGCGCGACGGATGCTCGCAGCCGCCTGCCACTGATCGCAGGCAACTGGAAGATGCACGGCAATCATCTGGAGGCGATCGCGCTCGTCCAGAAGCTTGCCTTCGCGCTTAACACAAAGGATTTCGAGGCGACCGAGATCGCGGTCCTGCCGCCATTCACCGCGCTGCGCAGCGTGCAGACGCTCGTCGCCGGTGACCGGCTGCGCATCGGGTACGGCGCACAGGACCTCTCGCCGCACGAAAAGGGCCCCTACACCGGCGATGTATCCGGCCCGATGCTGGCCAAGCTGGGTTGCACCTACGCGACCGTCGGCCACTCTGAGCGGCGGCAGTGGCACGACGAGGACGATGCGCTCGTCAACGCCAAGGCGAAGGCCGCATTGATGGTTGACATCGTACCCATCGTCTGCGTCGGCGAGGGCCTCGAGGTTCGCCGCGCGGGTGGGCAGGTCGCGCACACGCTCGCGCAACTCGACGCCGCGCTGGCCGGGATAAAATCGGACCAGGTGGCCGCGCTGGTGATCGCCTACGAGCCCGTCTGGGCGATCGGCACCGGCGAGGTGGCCACCCCGCAGGACGCTCAGGAGGTCTGCGGGGCGATCCGGGAACGGATTTCGGCGGGTCACGGCGATGGCGTGGCCTCAGCCACGCGTATTCTGTATGGCGGGTCAGTAAAATCAGACAACATTGCACCGATCATGGCGCAAGCTGACGTGGACGGTGCCTTGGTCGGGGGGGCGAGCTTGGACGCGACCGAGTTCGTGAAGATATGCCGGTATCGGGAACTTGCAGTATGAGGCTGCATGGCGGTTTGGCTGATCCGCAGCGGGTTTTTGTCGTACCCTTTCCTAGCGGGAGCCCGGGCCTTCTGGTCCGGGGTGCGCGGGAGGACATGGCGGTCGCCCGAGCGGAGGGAACCGCGGCCCACTGCGAGCTAGCACAGTGCTAACCGGCACAGTGCGGGCTAGCCCATAGTGGGTCGGCGCGAAGACGCGGGACCAGGTGGCGTCGCAAAAGAAGGTACGGTCAAGAAGTGATCATCGGAACTTCCATCGCTCTCATCATCACGAGCCTGCTGATGATCGTGCTCGTGCTGTTGCACAAGGGCAAGGGCGGTGGCCTATCGGACCTCTTCGGCGGTGGCGTCTCGTCCTCGCTGGGCTCCTCGTCTGTGGTCGAGCGGAACCTAGACCGCATCACCGTCATCATCGGCGTGGCGTGGTTCGTCTGCATCGTCGTCCTCAGCTTCCTGTTCAACCGCTGACAGCCGCAAGGATGCGAGTCGAGAGGTGATCCGTGGGTAGTGGCAACGCCATCCGGGGGAGTCGGGTAGGCGCCGGACCAATGGGCGAGGCCGAGCGCGGCGAGGCCGCGCCGCGCGTGCGCGTTGCGTTCTGGTGCTGCAACCGGCATGAAAGTCGGCCTAGTTTCGCCAGTGACGCGGCTGTCCCAGATACATGGGACTGCCCGCGCTGTGGGCTCCCGGCTGGCCGCGACGAGCGGAATCCGCCCGCGCCTCCGAGGGTAGAGCCCTACAAGACCCATCTTGCCTATGTGAAGGAGCGGCGGAGCGACGCCGACGGCGCGGCGATACTCGCCGAGGCCCTCGGCAGGCGACACGGCGACCCGCGGCCGGTTTAGGCCGACTTTCCGATGATCATGGGTTCCCGGCCGCTGCCACGATGTGACGTAACACGGTTTTTCCTGGTGACACACCGCTTCTGGTGCTTGACTGCGCTCTCCTTCTACCTATGACATAAATTGGTGGTGAGCCTGTACAAGAAGGTGATCAGCGGTCGGCCGTACTGGTACCTGCGCGAGATGGGCTGGGTGGACGGCAAGCCGAAGATGGTTCCGAGCGGTATGTCGGGACCGCGGCTGAGGTGGAGGCGCTGCTGGACGCCCGCGAGGAGCAGATGCTGCCCGAGCGGACCGGGCACCTGGACTTCGGGGCGGTGGCCGCGGGCGTGGGGGCTGCTGGCCGACCTGGGCGTGGCCGCCATCATCGACGAGGAGGCTGGGGCCGCCCCGCAGGGGCTGCCGCTGTCACCGGGCACGTACCGCCTGGCGCTGACGGCGCTGAACCGGGTCGTGGATCCCTGCTCCAAGCGGGGGTTCGCGGACTGGTGGCGCACCACGGCGGCGGACCGGTTCACCAAGATTCCCGTTTCGGCGCCGGATCACCGCCGGTTCTGGGACGCGATGCACGCGGTGCCGCTGACGGGCCTGGCGCGGATCGAAGAAAAGGTGGCGCTGGCGGCGTGCGCCCGGTTCGGGCTGGACACCAATTCGGTGGCGCTGGACATGACGAACTTCGCCACCTTCATCGATACCGGCAACGATAAGGCGCCGATCGCGCAGCGGGGCAAGGCCAAGCAGAAGCGAGCCGACTTGCGGCTGGTCGGGCTGGGGCTGGTGGTCACCCGCGACGGAGGGATCCCGCTGCTGTCCCACGCCTACCCAGGCAACAAGCCGGACGTCACCCAGTTCCCCGAGATGATCGAGACACTGGCCGGCCGGCATTCCGCCCTGGCCGCCGCGGCCGGGCAGCTGGGCACCGACATGACCGTCGTCTTCGACGCCGGGCAGAACTCCGAAGCCAACTTCGCGCTGCTGGCCGGCACCGGCCTGCACTACATGGGGTCGGTGCCCGCCAGTGACTGCCGCGACCTGCTCGCGCTACCCGCCAGTGCCCGTTCCATCGTCGATGAGGGCCGGTTCGGCCAGCTGACCGCCTATGACACACGCCGCGCCATCTACGGCACCGAGCGCCGGGTGATCTTGACGTATTCCCCCGAACTGCACGCCCACCAGGCCCGCGGCTTTGCCGGCACCACGCTGGCCAAGGCCGGCAGCAAGCTGGACGAGCTGGCCGCAACACTCGCCCGCGGTAAGACCCGCCGCCCCCGGGACAAGGTCGAGGCCGAGATCGGGAAAATCACGCACGACCCGTGGGTGCGGCGCGTCATCGCCTGGCGCTGGTCGGCGAGCAGCCCAAGGACCTGCGCCTGGCCTGGGATATCGACCAGGCTGCCCGATCAGTCCTGGAAGAAGAGATCTTCGGCAAGCACGTGCTGATCACCGATCACGACGACTGGCCCGCCGCCGGGTCATCGTCGGCTACCGGTCCCAGTCCGAAGCCGAGTTCTCCTTCCGGCGGATGAAAGACCCACGCGCAGTGTCGTTCTCCCCGATGTTCCACTGGACCGAGCACAACATCCGTATCCACGTCCTCACCTGCGTGCTGGCCCTGCAGATCGCCCACCTGCTGCGCCTGCAGGCCGAGCGCACCGGGTTGCACATGTCAGTCCGCGAGCTGCTGCGCCCAGCGCTGCAAACTGTCCGGCATGAGATGTTCGCTAGCCGGAGCTACCGGCATCTTGACACCGCGGTGCATGGAAGCCAGCGACCGCTGGAAAGAGATCCCGACCGCGCCCGCCAGACAGGCCGACGCGGTCTAACCCCGGTCTAACCCGTCATCTGAGAGCGGCAGCACAACCAGACTGCCGCAGTCGGGCCGGTCACCGGCCAGTGACCTACATTCGTGTACCACACGCGGCTTGGGTCGCGAAATGTCGTACCTGCCCGATAGCATGTTCGAAGTGTTTGGTGATGCTAGGTGGGGCGGAGGTGAGCGGGTTGGCGGCTGACGGCGCGGGCCGGGCTGCGGGGCGCCTGCGGTCGCCTCGCTGGCACCAGCGAGGCCGGCGCGGCCGGCTGCCCGGCCGGCTGCCCGGCCGGCTGCCTGGCCGCGATCCTGGCTTTGATCTTGGCTTTGATGGCGGTGCTGCCGCCGCGCTGGGCGCGGACGGGCTGGCGGATCTGGTGGAGCCGACGGTTGCGGAGTTGTGGGGGCTGGCGCCTGATCCTGATAGCGATCCGGTGGAGGGGCCGGAGGCCGAGCTGCCGTCGGAGGTGCTGGTGGCGGGGCTGGCGGCGGAGGCGGCGCGGCAGCGGTGG
>DATIYI010000170.1:0-2276 GCA_035517695.1 Streptosporangiaceae bacterium | reverse complement strand
GACACCAAGCCCGTACTACCGCACCAGGAGGACGTTCCTGTATCAACCACATCCCTGCTGAACAACGGCCTCTAGCGCGTTGTCCTATTACTACGCCGGGCCGGTTCAAGATCCGTACACCACTCCCGTGGACGTGAACCGCACTCTTACTCTGTTGCCACGAGCACGCTGGTTCACACCGGAGGTCAGCCATTCGGGATAGGAGAACCTAGCCTGGACGAGCACGCCGGCCAAGGTTAGCTTTCGCAGTATGAAGGATCTTGCAGGTCTTCTAACCGGCGTACGGTGACGCCCGCCGTCCTTGACGATGTGCCAGATGCGCCTCATGGGGTCACCCCTCCCGTCTCGGCCGCCGATGCCGGCGGCGGCACCGGCGCTGCGGCTCGCCTGCGCCGGCTCTGCGCGAGCGTCAGCTCCGCGCTGGCCAGCAAGACCCAGACCACGAAGGCGAAGTAGTGGGCGTAGAAGCCCAGCGCGCCGGTCGCGGGATTGAAGATCCCGCTGGTCGCGTAGGGGGTGACGAAGCCGAAGACCGAAACAGCGGCCGCGAGCACAGCCAGGAAGCCGAGCCACTTCGGCAAGCCTCCCGCCCGGAGGCTGACCTCAGCGACCCCGAGGAAGAAGATCGTGAACGCGGCGCCGCCGAAGGCGAATGCCAGCGCCGCCGCCGTGTACAGCGCCGGGACAGTCCGGGCCTGGGACAGGCTAGTCATGAGCGTGGAGGTGCCGGTGAGCATGAGGCCCACCAGCGTGAGCGCGACTCCGGCGAGCGCGCCTGCCGAGGCGATCGCTGAGCCCCGCGCCGGCTCCCCCTCGGCCTTTCGCAGCACCGACCACAGCGTGCCCAGGAACCAGAGGAAGAAGACGATCCCGATGCTGTTCAGCATCACCTGGGCGCGGATCGCGCTCAAGTGGTCGGCGAAGAAGGCGGGAACGGCCTGCGCGTTGGCAATGTCGGGGAGCTGCGGAGTGTTGCCGCCGCCCGGGTCGGTACTGAGGAAGATGATGAACGCGGCCACCAACAGCAGCGCGGCGAAGAGCCCGCTCGCGGCGCCCATCTGCTCCCAGCTGCGGCTTCGCTCGTTCACCTGATCCCCCTCCCAGCTCTGTTCGCGTTTCATCTGCCCCCTCCTTTGGCCAGCGCAGGCCCTCGGCGCCTAGCCTCAGGCAACTCCCGGAGGCCCGGGACTGGCATCGCCCGGATGACGCTAAAGCGCCCGCGGGCCCGCAGCTGGCCCGCGAGACCCTGGGCGGGACGCGAAGCAGCGGCACCGCGCACGCGCGGCCGGGCAGGCCCGGGCCGCGACGATGGCCAGGACGATGGCCAGGAGGATCAGGCCGATCGGGGCGATGGCGGGGCGGGTGCGTGAACGGATCGTGGCAGGAAGACCGCTTGCCCAGGTGAGCAGTTCGCATGGTGCAACAAGGCCCAGGCAGGCAACTTGTCATCGCGTTCCGCGCCATCCCGGCGGCCGGGGAGATCGCAGCACGCTGGGAAGCAGGCGAGCGCCCGCGGGCGCGGTGGAACGGTTGGCCTGCTGATGCTCGGCAACCAAGGCAAGATCGTCACGGCCAGGCCCGGCGGCCGCACCGCTGACGACGGGCCTGGGATTGGCGCGGTGCTCGGGTCATCGCGATGGCTATCGCCGGGGGCGTCATGCCCGACCGCGGGCGGCTTCTCCGGTGCCGGGTCCGACTTGACGACCGGCGACGCGGCGCGGTTCTGCGCGGAACTGGACGCTGGCCAGGCCGCGGTAGTGGTGCTGGGGAGCCTTCGAAGCCGAGCGGGCGATGGTCGAGCTGACCGCGCTGGGCAGCAAGGCCGCAGCGCACTGGCTCACCGAACCGGCGCTGCGCCAGGCAGCGGCTGTCAACGGCATCCGAAAACTGATCCACTTCCGGCATTCCGACACTGGGTCAGTTTTCACGTGGCCGCCGACAGCGGCGGCACCGCCGGTCGGCTGATCCTGGGCCATCAGGCAGAACGAAGGTCCCTCACCAGGTGGGGGACTGAAGTCCTCTTCACCCTTCGGCAAACACTCGGTAGCCTGCGACGGATGGGGGAAATGTTACCTCAGGTGAGGCCGTCGGCCGGGTGAGCCGCCTGGAAAGCAGCCCCGGCAGCTTACCGGCCGCTAGACGAGTGATTCCGTATGGATGTTCAGTGGTCATAGGCGATCAGGGACCGGGTGACCGGCTGCCCGGTCTTGTTGTTGTGCCAGATGGCGGCGGCCATGGCCAGGATGCGCTGGGCGACGCGGATGGCTACTCCTTCG
>DATIYI010000169.1:0-2306 GCA_035517695.1 Streptosporangiaceae bacterium | reverse complement strand
GCCGGCCGCGGCCGGGGGCCGGGCCGGCAAGGGCGAGGACGGTAAGGCCCGCACCCGCGAGGTCAAGATGGCCGCCGCGTTCACCCAGACCCGCCCGGGCGACGACGGGTACCCGGTCCGCGACCGCGGTTCCTCCTCCTGCCTGGCCACATTCGCGGCCGCGCTGGCGTTCGGCGTGCTGATGGCCGCCGAGGCCTGCCGCCGCGGCGCCGGCCGCGTCCGCCAGCTCACCATCCTGGGCGACGGCGCGCCCTGGATCTGGAACCTCGCCGCACAGTACTTTCCCGAGGCCACCCAGATCGCCGGTTTGTTCCACGCCCTCGAGCACCTGCACGACCTCGGCAAGATCGTGGCGTTCATGCTCGGCACCGGCTGCCCCGGCTGGCTTGCCGAACGGCTCGCCGAGCCCGGCGACGGCGACATCCCCGCCATCCTCGCCGCAGCCTTCGCGCTGCCCCACGTGTCCGGAAATTCGTCGGCCAGGTCCAACAACAGGTGCCAGACGCGCGTCAGGGCACGTCCGAGCGGCGGCATGACGCTGACCGGCGAGCTACCGCTCACACGCCGGCCGCCAGTTTCACGCCAGCAGCACGGTCACGCGGAGCCTCACGCTCTACGAGGTCCGCAGCCACCACCGCAGCCGGGGCGACGCGTCGGCTGAACACCCAGGAAGCTTCGTCATCATCCACAACGTGAAGCCGTATGTTCGCGTGGACTCCGGCGTCGGGGCTGAGTGCGTACCGGGCCTGGAGCTGCGGCAAGTCCCGCGAGCGTATGTAGCCCTCTGCGCCACCTGCCACCATGAGGTCGGCACCGTGATCGCGGGCAGCGCTGATGCCGCTGCGAACGACCTTCGGGTCATCGAGCAATTCCTCCAGGACGCTTGGGTGTGCGTAGAACTCACTGACCTGGGCACGGCCGCCCAGCACTGACAGCCAGTGTCTTGCTATCTCGGCGGGCTGGCGCAGCCGCAGTTCGGCAGCCCGGCCGCGGGCCCGGGATCTCACGGGGGCAGCGAGATTCCTGAGAGCGTCGTCAGCGTGCGCGAGAACTGCCAGGACACGCCAGGCTGACGCCTGGGACAGCGGGCGCCCTGCAGGAGGAGCGGCCTGCTGCCGACGCTCCACCGCACGCGAGGACAGCAGCCAGCGGCCTGCCACTTGCCGACCTTGCAGGCGGCCGTCCTCCAGAAGCGCGCGTACACGGCGCGGAGACACCTGCAGACACTGCGCCGCTTCCGCCACTGACAGATCAGTCATGCTTCACCTCCTGCGAGCGTAACTATACCGGGCGGGGAACCATTACCGCAACCGTACCGCCACCGGAACCATTATGTATCGCTGGTGACTCTAGCCCTCATGCAGGGAAGCTCAGAGGCGCGTGCCACCTCTAGGCTGCCCGTGGCACGGACCATCGGGCTGCTGCTCGCCGCTAAGCTGGACTGCCGAGATGACATCCGCCCAGGCCCTCGTCCCGGTCCTGCAGCGAATGCCCCGGTCGGCGACCTGCTCGTCGGCTCCGACCTGAGGACGAACGGGTCATCGTCGCCGTGTTCAGCGACGAGCCGTTTCGTAATGATCAGGACGGTAATCGCCTGGTCGTGAGTGAAGGACGCGGGCCAGATGCCGACGACCCACTCGTCCTCGACCCGGTTGTGCTAACGAATACCGATCCGTCGGCTTCGGCCGGCACACAGTGTTCTTCGAAGTCGATCGCCATCATCCCCCTCGTCCTGAGTGGCAGGGAGCCAGAAACGGGAGCCACCGTATTCAGGCACCCTCGGACGCACCGCGACCCAGTCAGACAGTTGCTGCTGGTGAGTGGCTCCCTGCTCGACTCCCTCCGCCGCAGACCGACGAACCGGATCCGCATGGCATGCAAGAGGTCTGGGGTTCGAATCCCCATAGCTCCACCCAGGTCGAAGACTATTTTCGCTAATGTGAGCGGGCCGTTTGGGTGGCGTACAGCAGCAAAGTACAGCAGCGTGTGCGTCCAGTGCGTCCTGACGCTGAGCTATCGTCAAGACCTGTGGGTCAAGATCTTTTAAGCGGCTTCGGGATGAGCGTCCTCGCCGGGTCGTTCGACGATCCTGCCGTTGATGAAGGTCGCTCCGGCGCGGACCAGGGCGACGAGATGCGGTGCGTTGACCGTGCGCCAGCGGGCCTGGGCTGACTCGATCAGCTTGAACGCCATGGCCAGGCCTGCCGCGCGGGAGCCGGGCCCTTTGGTGACCTTGGTCCGGTGCCTTACCGTCGCGAAAGTCGACTCGATCGTTATCTCCAGCCTTAATTAGCGTGTCTTTAGCG
>DATIYI010000168.1:0-6164 GCA_035517695.1 Streptosporangiaceae bacterium | reverse complement strand
CGAACAGGCTCGTCGGCATCCTGCACGGATGCCTCAAGACCCGCACCCTCTACGACGAGACCACAGCCTGGGGCCACCGGCAAAACCTCCCTCAATCTTCCGTAGCGGCTTGACACTTAAGCTCCTGGGATGTCTTTCGTGCCCCTGTGACGGCTGCAGAGTGAACGTCGGCAGGAAGATTTACGGCCTCATGATCACGTAGCCGCTTAATGCAACAGTGCCGCGCTCAGGTACCGGTGCACAGTCACTGACCTTTGCAGTGTTCCATGACAAGCCGGAAGCAGACTGGCCTTGCGCGCCGGAGGACGTCAAAGATGTCGATCTTTATCCGGGGCTAAGGACGCCCTTGGAGGACGCCACCGGTGTCCTCGGGGTGCTCCCCGGCCTCGACCGGGATCGGTGCCTGCTGCCGATTCCCCGGCATCCGATCATCGCCGTCCTGCAGACCGCCGCACGTCACCGGCTCATCGTGCGGGACATTCAGCTACCGGTCCCGGCACCGGCGGCTGAACACGCCGGTCTCCAGTGGTCCTGCGTGCAAATCGGCCTTCAGGACAGTGACGTCGAGCAGGTTGCACCGTTCCTGAACGACCTACGGCAGCTCGCTGGGCCGGCTGACAGCCGGCCGCAGCCGCCCAGCGGGGACGGGGCTGCCTGGTCAGCCGTACCGGTCGCGAGAAATTTTCTTGCTCCGAATGATCACGCGATCGCTTAACCTTAATGCAACAGTGCCGTTAGCACCGGAACGGGATCAGGCCGGCAACAGCGCATCACGGCCCGCGCCGACCGGGCGGAGGATGAACTCGGCACGCTGCGCCGCGAAGAGGCGCCGCTGCCGGGCACCACTGGCCGGGGACCAGCAGCAGCTGCGGGCGCCGCGCCGCGACCATCGCCGCGCGGTCGAACCTCGGCGAATGAGCGGCACCTGCGCCTACGCTGGGCTGTGTCGCCGATCCCGGAGCTGCCATGACTGCACCGCATGCCGACCGCCCCGGCATCCTGCCCCGTCCCGCATGCACCCCGGCGGCCATCCGCGCTGTGCTGGCCGCCAATGCGAGCGCCGACGTCCTGGAAAGCTACGACCACGAGCTTGATGCGGCGTTCGAGCAGGCCCGCGAAGACGGGGACCTCACGCCGCTGGTGCAGACGGTACGGCGCTGGTGGTTCGAGGCCGATGCGTGGCGTGACGCTGACGCCCAGCGGGAGTTCCTGGCGCGCGTCGACCGGTATCTGAGCCAGGGGCCGCCGCCACCGGAGGAGCGCATGAACCGCGAGGAGATCCGCGCCCGATACGGCGTCTGAGGTGTTCCGATGGGAACTAGATGACCTGGCGCAGCACCAGCTCGACAGCCTGCCGCCGCAGGTAAGACTGATGCTAGCCGCGTTCATGGATGCGGTGGCCGTCGTGGATCCGCTGGAATACCAGCGGAGCCCCGGCGAGCCTTCCGACCCCCCCAGACCGCTACGGACGCTGCACTTCGGCCCGCACGACGAGGGCCTGGTGACATTCTTGGTATACGCGCCCGACGACCTCGTGCTGGTCGTCAGGATTCAGTGGCTCGGCGAGTAGTGCGGCGCGCTGGCAGGGCTCCACCACCCCGAGGCCCCACAATGCCGTCACCTCACGCGACCTGCGAATACTCGTGGATCAGGCCCCCGAGCCGGTCGCGTCGTCGGACGCGGATGCTGTCGTCGGCAGGCGCGGCGGGGATCTTGGCGCTGGGTGGTGGCTGGCTGAGGGTTCGGTGCGGCCGGTGGGTGTTGTAGTGATCGGGGTATTCGCTGAGCGTGTGGTGCAGATGCCGCCGTGTACCGCTTCAAAACCCGTCGCATGGCGTGTGACCTGGGGATTGACGAGATCAGCTACGCTGCCCGGTAATACTCGTTGATCACGCCGCCGAGCACCTTCCGCCGTAGAACCGGCAAGTTCAGCGGAACGCTGGCCTGGTCATCCTGGTCGTCGTGGTCGGGCGGTCGCTGCTGGCGGGACTGGTGCGGCCGGTGCCTGTTGTAATGGCCGACGTACTCCCCGAGGACCGATCGAAGGTGCCGCTCGCCGTAGATCAGCATCCGGTCGGTGCACTCGGCCCGCGCGCTGCGTATCCATCTCTCGGCATAACAGTTCGCCCGTGGCGTGCGCGGCGGGGTCTTCACGATCTTCACGCCCTCGCCGGCGAAGACCTCGTCGAAGACGCTGGTGAACCTGCCATCCCGGTCCCGGATGAGGAAGCGGAACGAGCCGGTCCGGTCACCGAGGTCCATGAGCAGGTTGCGGGCCTGCTGCGCGGTCCAGGAGCCGTCCGGGCTGCCGGTAACGCCCAGGACGTGCACGTGCCGGGTCGCCACCTCCATCACGAACAGCACGTGCAGGCGCCTCAGGAAGATCGTGTCCACGTGAAGGAAATCGCAGGCCAGCAGCCCGTGCGCCTGAGCGCGCAGGAACGCCCGCCAGGAGGTGTCCACGTCCGGCGGGGCCGGCCCGGGCCGCCGGGCGCGCAGGATCCGCCGCACGGTTGCCTCGCTAACCTGGTGCCCGAGCCGGGTCAGCTCGCCGTGCACCCGGCGGTACCTGTGGGTGCCGAAAACCTGTGCCACCTGTGCAGACGCGTCCTCTGGACGCCGGCGACTCGGTCCGTGTCCGGCACGTGGCTGGCATGTCCTGGCCTCGCCGCACGTGCGATGATCTTCAGCTTGTGGGCTTGAAGCTGGTCTTCCTGATTGTTACCCGGGCTGTGTCGCTGCTGGGTTTGTCGCGCCGCGAGTCATGGTGGAAGGACGCCGAGATCTTGATGCTGCGCCATCAGCTCGCTGTGGCCGAGCGCGAGCATCCTCGTGCTCATTCGCGTCTGACGTGGCCGGACCGGGCGTGGCTGGCGCTGCTCGCCGGGACGCTGCCCATCGGGCGCCTCGCCGTGATGCGGCTGATCGTGACCCCGGGCACGATCTTGCGCTGGCACCGCGGCATCGTCTGCCGCCGGTGGGCGCGCCGGTCGCGTCAGGGAAGGTCCGGTCGGCCGCCGACGGGCCGCAACGTGCGGTCGGTGGTGCTGAGGCTGGCGCGGGAGAATGAATCATGGGGTTACCGGCGGATCCACGGCGAGCTGGCCGGGCTCGGCGTCAGCGTGGCGCCGTCCACTGTGTGGCAGATCCTCAAGGGCGCGGGGATCGACCCGGCGCCGCGCCGGGATGGGCCTGGCTGGCCGGAGTTTCTGCGGTCCCAGGCACAGGGGATCCTGGCGCTGGACTTCTTCACCACCGACCTGCTCAACGGCGCCAAGGTCTACGTCCTTGCCGTGATCGAGCACGGCACCCGCCGCGTACGGGTTCTGGGCGCCACCGAGCATCCGGTCCAGGCCTGGGTGGTGCAGCAGGCCAGGAACCTGCTCATGGACCTGGAGGACGCCGGAACGCGGGTGAAGTTCGTGCTGCATGACCGGGACGCCAGCTTCACTGCCGCGTTCGACGCGGTGTTCCGGGCTGCTGGCGTCAGGGTCATCCGCTCCGCGGTCCAGGCGCCGCGGATGAATTCGGTCATGGAGCGCTGGATCGGCAGCTGCCGACGAGAGCTGCTGGACCGGACCCTGGTCTGGAACCAGCGGCACCTGATGATCGTGATGCGCGAGTACGAGGACTTCTACAACACCCACCGGCCGCACCGCACCTGAAACAAGCCGCGCCGCTCCGCCCGATACCCGACGGCGTCACCGACCTGGACCATTTCCGGGTCCAGCAGCGTGACCGCGCCGGGGGCGTGATTCATGAATATCGCCTGGTGGCATAGGTTTTCGGCACCCACAGGACCGGTGGGCTGGACCGCGCGGCCAGGGGCGGCCTGCATGGCTGCCAGCACGCGGGTGAGCGCGTCGTGCTCGGCCTGGCGCTGGGCGAGCCAGACGTTGTCCGCGGGCATCGGGCGGCCGTGGCGGTCCCGGAAGTCGCGGGAGGCCCGCTCGATGAGGGCGGCGGTGTCGAACCCTGGCTCAGCGGGCCTACATACAACATCGAGCGTCAGTTGACTTCGTCGTTTACAACCGGCTAACCAACCAGCCCTTGCTCGCCATCGAAGTCGACGGCTTTGCCTTCCACGAGAACAGCCCGGACCAGCGGGCACGAGACGCGCTCAAGGACGAGATCCTGGATGCTCACCAGATGCCACTGCTGCGGCTACCGACCACCGGCAGCCGGGAACACCAGCAAATTCGGCAGGCACTGGACAACGCCGAAGCCCACTGGGCTCGCCTGTCAACCCGGTGACCTCCTGACCGGCCCGTCGTGGTCGGGTCGCCGATTGTGCCCCGCGCGCATCGTCCGCGACGCGGACACGGCCGACTACCGGTGAGCCCAACTTCGAAGACGGACTTCAGGCTGCTGCGCTGGAGGCCGAAAAGATCCGCTGCTACAGTACGTCACAGCGTCACTTCCCGTTGTGCTCGCGCAAACGACGGAGGCTGTGTCCGCGAGTCCTCCCAGAGTCTGTCGTTGTCCAGCCGCGGTGTCTTTTCTGCGGGAGACTCGCAATACCCTATGCGCATGATCATCTGTGGGTATTTTGCCTTGGGCCACAGCGACCAGGGATTCTCGGACCTGTTCTTCTTGTTGACCGGTTCGAGCGGCTGCGTATAGAACGATGCCACCACGTTGAGGCGGGCGGCCGTTAGCAGCACCCGCTGCAGTCCCTGCCCGGCACGGAGCCAGTCAATCCGCCTGTTGGTGCTCGTCGAAAGCACGAGAAGCCGCGTGTGCTTCTCGAATCGCATCCGCTCGCGTTGCCCGTGCCATTCGAGCCCAAGGTCACGGTAAGGAACATGACTATTCGCCGGTAGCGGGCCGAAGGCCTCAGGCGGAATCCCGAGGCCTTGCCTGCGCGCGACAGTGTATTGCCGAAGTTCGGTCCGGTACTTAACCCCCCAAACTGGGTCTTCGCTGACCTTGCGGTTGGCCTCCTTAATGTCGGCCAGCAGCTTGCGCGTCTCACGCCGGTCCAGCAGCCACAGATAAGTCCGTTCTTGCCGGGCCGCAAGTTCAAGCTCCGCCAAGATGTTCAAGCCAACGAGTTCCCTTTCGAATGGCCGCCGGTTCGTACGCCGCCGCCAGATCGCCTCATAGAGCCGCTGCTCGGTGGCAGTCGGCGGATGCGCGCGGGTGCTCACGATCTCCACGGACGCGAGCAGGTCCGGCTGGTCGTCCTTGGCGGGCACCTCTTCGTCCTCGGGCAACAGCCAGACAACGGGATCGTGCCCGGCGACCCGCAGCGCCAGGCGGAGGTTGAACAGCGCCGCTCCGCAGCTGATGACAAGCTCACGACCCTGGGGATCAATGTGCTGGAGCCGACGTTCGGGCTGGGCGCGCAGCTCGATGCGATCACCGGCGACGACTTTGAATAACCAGGGCTGAGTGTTGAGCACGGACGGCGCGCGCTTGGCTGCGTCGATTAACCGCTCGATGTCGGCGACTGCATCGTACATGACACACCTCACTGGACCTCGGTTTCAGGCTTGTGCCGCGACCGCGGTCGGTCCAGGGTCCTTCGCCCCCGGCGCCAGGACCATACGTCATTTCATGACCGGGTGCGGAGGAATACGGAATTCCCCAGTGTTGAGCGTGCAGCGATCACGTAATCCTGCTCTGCCGCGAATTCCGTGATCGGTTACTAAAAGTGATGTCCGTAGCCCGGCTCTGGGCTGCGATGCCGCCGCGGCGGCCCGCTGCTGTACACGGGCTTCGCGCTGGTTCCGTTTACGGTGGCCGTTACTGGGTAAAGCTCACGTGAGCCGAACGTTAGCGGGCCCGTAATCGCCGCGCAAGGGCCGACCTGGGACGCGGAGTCACATCCGGGGAGGTGGTGTATGAGATGACCACCTCGAGATCTATTTCTATTTAACCACCAATGGCATCGATTGTCACGCCGGTATCATTAGTTTCGGAGTGCTTTCCGTTTCTCTGGCAGGCGGCGAGGATTTCCGATCCCATGTACCGGCGGGCCTCGGTCCATTCGTCGTTCTGCTCGGCCAGCACGGCGCCGACGAGGCGGACAATGGCGTCACGGCCGGGGAAGATGCCGACCACGTCGGTCCGCCTGCGGATCTCCTTGTTCAGCCGTTCCTGCGGGTTGTTGCTCCAGACCTGGCGCCAGACCTCGCGGGGGAAGGCGGTGAAGGCCAGGA
>DATIYI010000167.1:0-2580 GCA_035517695.1 Streptosporangiaceae bacterium | reverse complement strand
CACCCGGTCCAGTCACAAGTGAACGTTATGGAATATCTTGCTTCCTGCCTATGAACGGCAGCCGCAGTTTGCCGCGGAAGAGTTAGAACGATCTCCACGCTGAATAGATCGCATGATAAAGAATCGGCATTCTTAAACGGGTTGACAGCGGTTCATTGAAGTTCGCGGTACGGGCATTCCGGCCATGTCGCTGCCGTGATCATCGGAGTTGGCTGGCCGGTGGGCAGATACAGCCTATGGGGAGCGCCGTGTCCGGCGGCGCCAGCGCGTGGGGTGGCCAAGACCTCGGTGGGCATGCCGCGCCACTTTAGCGGTTTGCGGCGTCATTCCCCGGGCAGCGGGCGCAGCACCTCGCCCTCGCCCCGGTGCATCTGGTCGATGCTCTCGAGCAAGTCGGAGCGCTCCAGCAACGCCGCATCGCTCAGACGGCGCCACACCTCATCCAGCAGATCCCGGTCCCTCCCCAGCGCCCGCAGGTCCCGGACGATATGGCTGACCTCATGGACGCTGCGCACATCCAGCAGCAGCCGCGGCGCCCGCTGGGCGACGGCCAGCACGCCCTCCTTAGCCCACGCCCGCACGGTCTTTTCGCTCAGCCCCAGCAGCCGGGCCGCGATGATGGGCCGGATGGTGCCTTCCTCCGCGAGCGCGGCGTTCGACACCGCCAGGAGTTTCGCCCGGCGCTCGTCGTCTTCCGGGAGCGTCTTGGCCACATCTTCCACGGTCTCGACGCGGTCGAACAAGCTGCGGATCCGCTGTTCCTCGACGGCGATCGACATCCCGGCCCTCCCTCTTGCTTCCGAGTATGCAGCGATTTCTCTGAACCTGCCAGCTGGATGTTAAGCAGCCGGGCCTGGCAGCGGAGAAGCCCTCGCGGCCGACCGCAAGACTGACTCGAAGGGATGCACGCTGTGCCCGGGATACGCCGGTCCTCGGCTGTGCCAGCTCAGCCCACGCCTTGGAGTGACGGTTTCTCCGCCCCGCACGGGTGCCGGTTGCTATCAACAACTGGCCGCTGGCAGCAACGCAGGAAGGGGCATGCCGTCGTCACCACCCGTCATCGTGCAGGTCGCGATCAGACTTACTAGTCTGTCCTGGGGTTACGCTAGCGGGGGCGCTGGCCGACGGTGTATTCCATCAGGGCGGGCCCGGTGCGGGGCAATGTCGTTATGTTTGTGCAGCCCGCCGCCTCCAGGGCTGAGGCCAGTCGCGCGGCGTCGAAGTCCGCACCGCCGCTCCGGATGGTCCGCAAGGCGCTGGTTGCCTGAGCCACGGGGTCTGGAGGAGGGGCCATCCTTCAAAGGACGAGCCAGCCGCCGGGACGGAGTAAGCGGGCAAGGCGGGGCACCGCAGCATCTAGTGCGGGTTCGCTGACAAAGAAGGTGGGGAACCAGGCGCAGTCGTAGCTATCGGCTTCGTCAACGCTGGTCACGTCCTCACGCCGGATGGTGACACGGGTCCGCGAGCCTGGCGGCCTTGACGTTCTCGGTCGCGATCTGCAGGGCCGGCTCCCAGATGTCGATGCCGGTGACGGTCACCGCGGGTCATGTGCGTGCCGCGGCGATGGCGAGGAGGCCGACGCCGGTGCCGACGTCTAGGAGGGACCGGATGTCGGTGAACTGGGGCGCGGCAGTGGCCAGGATGCCAGGGATCAGCATCGGGCCTCGGCCCCAGCCCGTGAGGATGTCCGGATGCGTGAACGTCCAGCCTGGCGGGCGCCCGGGATCGTCGATCAGGTCCTGTGCCTGCCGGAGGCACATCCTGATCAGCGCGGCGACCATGGCAGCTGCGCCTGCTGGCGATGGAAGCCACGGTCCGGCTGCTGCGGGACGTCGCCGGGCCGAGCCTAGGAGCGGTACTTTTGCTCGACGACCTCCACGCAGCGGACCCGGACAGCCTTGAGACGATCCGCTACGTGGCATCGGCGCGGATCGGCGGCCTGGCTGTCATGGCGGCGCTCCGCCCGGCAGAATCGGCTCTCGCGGATGAGCTGGTCCGCGCTCTGCGCCCGGTCAGCGCAGGGTCCGGAACGCGGCGCGGACCTCGGTGGCGAACAGCGTCGGTTCCTGCCATGCGGCGAAGTGGCAGCCCCTGTCGACCTCGTTGAAGTAGATGAGCTTGGAGTAGGCCCGCTCAGCCCAGCTACGCGGGGCCTGGTAGATCTCCTTGGGGAAGACAGTGACGGCGGCAGGGATGGCCACGTTCTTGACGCCGAAGAAGTCGAACGTGTTCTCCCAGTACAGCCGGGCCGAGGAAATCCCTGTGTTGGTCAGCCAGTAGAACGTGACGTTGTCGAGGATTTCGTCCCGGGACAGGTTGCCGACGGGGTGCCCCGCGAAGGCGTCCGCGATGTCCTGGTAGCTGGCCTCGTCGTGATTGATCATCCAGGCGGCCAGGCCTACGGGTGAGTCTGCGATCCCGTAGAGCGCTTGCGGCTGTGTAATCATTTCTATCCCGTACCCGATGCCCTTCGTGTAAAAGAAGTTCAGCTGTTCGTACGTGCGGCTTTCGTCGGCGGACAGACCGGATGGCGGCGGGCCGCCGGCCCCCAGGACGTTACGCGCTAGCGCCGTTGAGACA
>DATIYI010000166.1:0-16195 GCA_035517695.1 Streptosporangiaceae bacterium | reverse complement strand
GGTGACCGGGTCGGTCACCGTGAAAAACCCGGATCCGGGGAACGGGGTGCTGCGCGGCAGCACCTACACGGCGGCGCCGGGCAGCAACTGCCCGCTCCCCGGCCTGGCCGCGCCCTGCGGCACCGTCGTCACCGTCCTCGTCCCAGGGCTGAACATCACCAAGACCGCGGACGCGACAGCAGCGGTACCAGGCCAGACCGTGGGCTACACCATCAACATCCACAACACCGGCGCCACCGCCTATACCGGCGCCACGGTCACCGACTCGCTCGCCCAGATGGCCGACGACGCCGTCTTCAACGGCCTCGCCACTGCCACGGCCAGCAGCGGTTCGCTGGGTTACGCCAGCCCTAACCTGACCTGGACCGGGGACGTCGGCCTGGGTGCGACCGTGACCATCACCTACTCGGTGCGCGTCAACAACCCGGACACCGGCGACAAGCTCCTCATCGACACCGTCAGCTCGACAGCGGCGGGCAGCACCTGCGTGCCCGGCACTACCACAACGGCCTGCCGGGTCACCATCCCGGTGCTGACCCCAGCCCTGACCATCACCAAGACCGCCAGCGCCGCCACCACGGTCCCCGGCGCCACCGTGACCTACACGATCACCGCCGCCAACACCGGCCAGACCCCTTACACCGCCGCCACGTTCACCGATGACCTGACCGGGGTGCTGGACGACGCCACCTACGACGGCGCCACCGCCAGCACCGGTCCGACCTCGCTCAGCTACACCGCCCCGGACCTGACCTGGACGGCCAACCTCGATGTGGGCGCCACCGCCACCATCACCTACACCGCCACCGTCAACACCCCCATCAGCGGCGACGGCACCCTCACCAACACCGTCACCTCCGCCACTCCCGGCAGCAACTGCCCCTCCACGCCCGCAACCGACCCGCGGTGCACCTCAACGGTCAACGTGTCGCAGCTGACCATCCTCAACACCGCCGACGTATCCACTACCACACCCGGCGCGGTGGTGCGGTTTACCGCGACGTTCCACAACACGGGCGCGGTGCCCTACAACGGGATCACCGTGTCCACCGACGCGGCCGGGGTGTTCGACGATGCTGTCCCCAACGGGGACCAGACCGCCACCGCCGGGGGCTCGCGCGTCGGGGCGCTGACGCTGAACGGCGCCATGGTGTCGTGGACCGGCGACATCGCGGCCGGCGCCACGGTGACGGTCACCGGCACGGTGACGGTCCTGAACCCCGATAACGGGGACAAGTCGCTGGCTTCGACCATCACGACCGCAGCGCCTGGCAGCAACTGCCCGGCCAGCGGCACCGACCCCGCCTGCTCGGTCGCCGTTCTGGTCCAGGTCCCGGTGTTGACGATCGTCAAGACCGCCGACACGAGCACCACGGTGCCTGGCGGCACGGTGCATTACACGATTACCGTTACCGACACGGGACCGACCGCTTATAGTGCCGCGACGGTCAGCGACTCGTTCGCCCAGATGGCCGACGACGCCGTCTACAACGGCCTTGGCTCCTCCCACGCCGACATCGGCACGCTTGCCTACACCAGCCCGGTACTGACCTGGACCGGAGCGCTGACACACGGCCAGTCGGCGACGATCACCTACTCGGTCACCGTGAACAACCCCGATGACGGGGACAAGCAGGTCATCAACACCGTGACCTCTCCCGACGCGGGTGCCACCTGCCCGCCCGGCGCCACCAGCGCGAGCTGCCGCCTGACCATACCTGTCCTCGCCCCGGCGCTGACCATCGTCAAGACCGCGAACCCGGCCAGCACCACGCCCGGCGGCATCGTGACCTACACGATCACCGTGACCGATTCCGGCCAGACGTCGTATACCGGTGCCACCATCACCGACCACCTGAGCGGTGTCCTCGCCGATGCCACCTACAACAACGACGCCGCCACCACCGTCCCGGCCGGCGGCACCGGTTCGGTCAGCTACGACTCCGTCGCACAGACCGTGACCTGGACCGGCGATCTGGCCCCCGCCACGGGCACCACTCCCGCTCAAAGCGCCACCATCACCTACACCGTCACCGTCGGCACCCCCGCCACCCTCGTCGGCACCGTCACCTCGGGTACACCTGGCAGCAACTGCTCCAACGGCTCCGCCGACACCCGCTGCGCCGCCACCGTCACCGTCGTCAGCGCCGCGACCCTCACCTTCACCACAACGGCCGGCGAACCTTCCACGACGGCGGGCAGCGAGGTCACCTACACGGTGACGGCCGTCAACACCGGCGGGACGCCCGATACGGGGGCCTCGCTCACCGACGACCTGACCGGCCTGCTCGATGACGCCGGCTACACCAGCTCGAGCGCGTCCACCGGGACCGTCAGCTTCACCAGCCCGGACCTGACCTGGAGCGGGACCGTCCCGGCGGCGGCCGGCGGGGTCCCTGGCACGGTCACCATCAGCTACACGGTCACCGCGTACAGCACCGACACCGGGAACATGATCCTCACCGACCAGCTCAGCTCCCCGTCCACCGGCAGCAACTGCCCGCAACCGCCGCCGCCTGCCGGCGGCGACCCGCGGTGTTCGGCAACAGTCACCGTGTCGCAGCTGACCATTCATTTCACCGCCAACGTGGCCACCACCACGCCGGGTGGGGTGGTGCAGTACACCGCCACCCTGACCAACAGCGGCAAGACGCCCTATCAGGGGATCAGCGTGGCCACCGATGCCAGCGCCATCGCCAGCCAGGCCACCGGCAACGGCGACGCCTCCGCCGACGCCGGCACCCTGTCGGTTGGCGCCACCGGGGCGGTGTGGACCGGTGACATCGCACCCGGCGTCACCGTCACAGTGACATCCTCGGTCACCGTCAACAACCCTGACATCGGCGGCCACATCCTGAGCGCAACCGCCGTGTCCGATACCCCCGGCAGCAACTGCCCCACCGGCGGTACCGACCCGGCCTGCACCGCCACCACCACCGTGCTGACCCCCGCCCTGACTATCGTCAAAACCCCGAGCACCACCGCCGTCGCGTTCGGTTCGCCCATCGGTTACACCATCACCGTCACCAACACCGGCCTGACCGGCTACACCGGGGCCACCGTCGCCGACTCCCTCGCGCAGATGGCCGACGACGCCACCTACAACGGTGACGCCAAAGCCACCTCCGGCACGGTCACGCTCACCGGGACCAACCTGACCTGGACTGGCGACCTCGGGGTCGGGGCGGCGCCGGTGGTTATCACCTACTCGGTGAAGGTCAACCTGAACGACGAGGACGGCGACAAGGTCGTCGTCAACACGGTCACCTCCACCGATCCCGGCAGCACCTGCCCGCCCGCCACCACGAGCCCGGACTGCCGGGCCACGGTCCAGGTGCTGACCCCGGCCCTGACCATCACCAGCGCCGCTGACGCGGCCACCACCACGCCGGGCGCCAAGGTGACGTACACGATCACCGTCACCAACACCGGCCAGACCGACTACACGGGGGCCACGTTCACCGACGGCCTGGCCGGTGTGCTGACCGACGCCAGCGGGCCCACCAACGCCACCGGGGGCAGCGGGGCGGACGCCAGCACCGGCACCGCGGCTTTCGCCAGCCAGAATCTCACCTGGACCGGCGACCTCGCCGCCGCCACCGCCAGCATCCCCGGTGCAAGCGCCACCATCACCTTCTCGGTGACGGTCAACAATCCCGACACCGGCGGTCACGTCCTGGCCAGCACCATCACCTCGCCGACGGCGGGCAGCACCTGCCCGCTGACGGGCGGTCCCGGCGCCGGTTGCACCACGACGGTGCTCGTGCAGCAGCTGACGATCAGTGTCGGCACCAACGCGCCGGGCGGCACGGTGGCGCCGGGCGGGGTGGTGGTCTACACGTTCACGTTCACCAACGCCGGGCAGGTGCCCTACACCGGCATCACGATCCCCAGCGTCACCGACGACGTGTTCGACGACGCGGTGCCGAACGGGGACACGGCGGCGTCGTGCGCTGTCGGCGGAACCTCATGCGCCCCGGGCACCACCTCGGTCACCGCCACGGGCGCGTCGTGGACCGGGGACATCCCGGTCGGAGCGGTGGTCACGGTGACCGGGTCGGTCACCGTGAAAAACCCGGATCCGGGGAACGGGGTGCTGCGCGGCAGCACCTACACGGCGGCGCCGGGCAGCAACTGCCCGCTCCCCGGCCTGGCCGCGCCCTGCGGCACCGTCGTCACCGTCCGAGTGGCGGGGCTGAACATCACCAAGACCGCGGACGCGACAGCAGCGGTGCCCGGCCAGAACGTCACCTATACCGTCGCTGTCACCAACACCCAAGCGAGCACCGTCACCGGCGTCACCGTCACCGATTCGCTCGCCCAGATGGCCGACGACGCCGTCTTCGACGGCCTCGGCTCTGCCACCGCCAGCAGCGGTTCGCTCAGCTACGACGGCTCTAACCTGACCTGGACCGGGGACGTCGGCGCCGGCGTGGATGCCGCCGTGACCATCACCTACTCCGTCCACGTCAATAACCCCGACGCCGGGGACAAGCTCCTCATCAACACCGTCACCTCGGCGGGCCCCGGCAGCACCTGCCCGCCCGGGACCACCAGCACCGCCTGCCGGGTCACCGTCCCGGTGCTGACCCCGGCCCTGACCATCACCAAGACCGCCAGCGCCGCCACCACCACGCCAGGCGCTACCGTCACCTACACGATCATCGCCGCCAACACCGGCCAGGTCCCCTACACCGGCGCCACGTTCACCGACAACCTGGGCAGCGTCCTTGACGACGCCACGTACAACACGACCAGCGCCAGCGCCAGCACCGGACCGACCTCGCTCAGCTACACCGCCCCGGACCTGACCTGGACCGCCAACCTCGATGTCGGCGCCACTGCCAGCATCACCTATACCGCCACCGTCAACACCCCCATCAGCGGCGACGGCACCCTCACCAACACCGTCACCTCCGCCACTCCCGGCAGCAACTGCCCCTCCACACCCGCAACCGACCCGCGGTGCACCTCAACGGTCAACGTGTCGCAGCTCACCATCAGCAACACCGCCGACGTGACCACGGCCAGGCCCGGCGGCGTCGTCGGCTATACCGTCGCCATCGCCAACACCGGCCAGGTGCCGGTCTTGGACGCGAACTTCACCGCCCACTTCGGCGACGTCGCCAACGACACCATCTACAACGGCGACCTCGCCGTCTCCGCCGGAAACCTCACCCTCGACACCGCCACCGCGAGCGCGATCTGGACCGGCGACCTGGCCCCTGGCGCCAGCGCCACCGTCACCGGATCGTTCACCGTCAACAACGCCGGCACCGGCGATCAGGTCCTCTCCGAGACCATCGACTCCACCACCCCGGGGACCAACTGCCCCACCGGCATCCCTACCGGCAGCGTTGACCCGGCCTGCGTCTCCACCGTGGACGTCATCACCGGCACGCTGTCCATCACAGTGCCCGCGGCCGCCGACCTCGGCGCGGCGGACGCGGGCGCAAGCACCGACGCCGGCCTTGGCACCGTCGAGGTGACTGACGACCGCGCTCTCGCGGGCGCCAGCTGGACGGCGACCGTCTCCGCGACCGACTTCACGACCGGTGCCGGCGTACCCGCCCAAACCATCACCGCCGCCCACGCGACCTATTTCATCAACGCGCTCGACACGACCAGCGGATCGGGCGCCTTCACTCCGGCACCCGTGACCATCCTCGCCAGCACCCCCGAGCCTGTGGTGACCGCCACCGATGGCAACGGCGACGACTCGGCCACCTGGAATCCTGCCGTCCAGATCACCGTCCCCCCCACCGCCGTCGCGGGCGTCTACACCGCCACCATCACTCACTCGGTCTCCTGAGTGCGAGTCGCCGGTATGCCGACTGTGAGGCTCGCGCCATGATCGTTTGACAGCGGCCGCGCAGGCCCAATCACGCTCGGCAGGCACCGGGAACAGCCCAGCGGCCCGGGTCCGTGTTCAGTTCCACGTCTCGCCCGATCAGCGTCAGAAGACGCACTGCTCAGCCGCGTGCGCGAGGCCATCGATCGCGGCCGCAGCGCAGCACGTGGCCACGCGCCCGCCAGCCGCTGAGCGGGCAAGCCACTCAACTGTACGTTTCACTCGACGGGCCGCGGCCTGGCTCACCGTCTGGACGGCGTCACTGCGGCCGACCTTGCGCCGCGTGAGTGGCGGCCGGATGGGTGGCGGCCGTGTGGGTAGCGGCCGTGCGGGTAAGCGGCGCTTACCTTACAGGCCACCGCGGGCGCAGCCGATATCGCCTGGTGAGTAATCCCGAACCCGGCGAAATCGGTGTGCTGTGTCTGTGGAGTCGCCCAGGTCTTGTCATGGCCGCCGAAGAATGTGCTGAAAAACAGGCCATTGATCTGGAGCGAGCTGACCGTCCGGAACTTCAGGCCGACGGCCTCAAGCGCCGGCACTCCGTTGATATATACGGTAATGGTGCCATTAGACATGCCTGGCGTATTCAGGCTCACGGTTTCCTGGACCTTGGTCCATTTTCCGGGCTCCCAGGTCCAGTTGCCGCACCCCAGCTGCGTACCGTAGCCATCGGTGTCGTCCAGGTAGGCGTAGACCTCGCCGTTGTTGTCATTGCGCCACATCAGCCGCGCGCTCCAGCCATTGGTGCCATTAGGATCATGACCACCAGAGGCGACGGATGTGTCGCCACCGTACAGGCCGGGCAGCTTGCCACCCCGGATTGACTGGAAGCCTAGTTGCGGGCGCACGTAATACTGGAGAGTTGTTGGGGCAGACGTCGCGCCGGTGCTGAACGGGAGCGCCGCCTGGGCGCCGCCAAGCGGCGTCCCGGTCTTGGTCACCGCACCGGAGTCGATGCTGCCCTTCGGGTAGGCGACCCGCAGCATGTCCGTGAACGAGCTGCCGGCCGGAACGCTGTCCGCGGTGGTAACCGAGGTGTTGTTCTTCCAGCCGAAACTGCCGGCGCAGTACGCCGCGCAGGCGAACTGCGAGCCGAAGAAGCTGGCCGGCGCCGATGCACCTGGGCGCAGGAACGACACGACGTCCGACCATGACGAGCTGTCGGCCAGGTTCTGCGCACGGATCCGGTAGTAATACGTCGTGCCCGCGACAACATCCGTGTCTAGGTAGCTGGTGGTGTTCGCGCCGATGGCGAAGCTGGTCGCGTGCTGGGTGAACCCGGCGTCGGTCGCCCGCTCGATCTGTTCCCCCGTCGCGGCCGGCATGGTGGCGTTGTTCGTCCACGTCAGCGACACCGACGACCCAGCGGGTGCGGTGGCAAGGCCACTTGGCGCGGCCGGCCCGGCCGATTGGGCTGGGAAGGCAGGTGCCCGCGCTGTCCAACGCCACGCGGCCCCGGCCGCCGGCGCGGGTGCCGATGCCAGGGCCGGCCGGGCCTGGCTCAGCGATCCGATGACCGTGGCGAGCGTGGCCAGGATGAGCGCAAGCTTTCCGTGCATGATCCGCCCCCCGGAACACGATTTCGCGTCAATCGAAAGCCGTGGCAGCGTGCCGCCGGCCCGTCAAACGGGCCGATGACCTGGCGCCAGCTCTATCACTGAGATTATTGATCACATGGGTTGTCGGTGCGAAGCGTTGCGCCTTTCATTGGGCGACCGCAACCTCGCTCGACTATCGTTTTCGTCAAGGTGTCAAAAAAGCCTCGGCCAAACAAGAAAACCAGATACGTTACCGTCATCCGTGTGGTGACGAATTCGGTCGGTGCGGTAGGAGGGCTGCTCGCAGTCGCGCGGCTTGGGCCGGTCAGCCGGCGCCGAGGATCGCCATCGCCGCGTTGTGGCCGCCGATCCCGCTGACGCCGCCGCCGCGGCGGGCGCCGGCCCCGCACAGCAGGACCCGCGGGTGGGGAGTCGCGACGCCCCACTGCCCGACCTCGCCGGGGATTTCCGCGAACGGCCAGGCCAGGTCGCCGTGGAAGATATGGCCGCCGGGCAGCCCCAGCTCGGCTTCAAGGTCGACGGGGGTCTTGGCCTCGATGCACGGCTCACCGCCGCAGTCGCGCAGCAGGCAGTCTTCGATCGGCTCGGCGAGCACGGCGTTGATCGATCGCAGGGTCGCGTCGAACGCGACCCTGCGCGCCTCGTCCGGGCGGTCGCGGAACAGCCGCGCGGGCATGTGCAGCCCGAAAACCGTCAGCGTGTGCACGCCGCTCGCGGCGAGCATGCCCCCAAGGATTGAAGAGTCTGTCAGCGTGTGGCAGTACACCTCGCACGGAGGCAGCGCCGGGACGTGCCCGGCCGCGGCTTGCGCGTAGGCCGCGTCCAGGTTCGCGTAGCCCTCGTTGACGTGGAACGTTCCCGTGAAGGCGGCTTCCGGATCCACGGCCGCGTCACGCAGCCGGGGGAGCCGGGAAAGCACCATATTGATCTTTAGCTGTGAACCCTCAGGCTCGGCGATCTTCCCGGCTCCGCCGTGGCCCTCGCCGAGCAGCGCGGCCAGCGTCACCGGTGCGACGCCGGCGAGGATGTGCGCGGCACCCACGGAATACTCGGTGCCGTCCGCGCGCACGATGACCTCACCGGCCGGGTCGATTCCCACCACCTCGCTGCGGGTACGGATCTCCGCTCCCGCCTCGCGGGCCGCACCGCGCAGCGCCGCGGTGAGCGCGCCCATCCCCCCGACGGGCACCTGCCAGGCACCCGTCCCGTTTCCGATCACGTGATAAAGCAGGCAGCAGTTCTGCCGCAGGCTCGGCTCTGCGGTCCGCGCGAACGTGCCGACGAGGGCGTCGGTCGCCGCGACACCGCGCACGGTGTCGTCGCGGAAGTCCCGCTCGAGCGTCTCCCCGGCCGGGCGCTCGACCAGCATGTTCCATGCCGGGCCCGGGCCCGCGATGGCCCGCAGTTCGGACTTGGAGCGCAGCGGCTGTGTCATCGTCGGGAACAGCCGCCGCGCGAGATCGCCGGTCGCCGCGTAGAAGCGCTGCCAGGCCTGCCAGTCGGCGTCGCGGCCGGTGACCGCGGCGAACGAAGCCGCGCTTCGCGCTGGGTCAGCGTTGTCTACAATCAGGCCGCGGTCGCCGCACGGCGTGTAGGAGGCGATCCGCCGCGGCCGGGTCGCGAAACGCAGGCCCAGGTCGCTGATGATGCTCGCGGGCAGCAGGCTGACCAGGTACGAGTAACGGGACAGCCGGGCGTCGACGCCAGCGAAGGTGGCCGCGGACACGGCAGCGCCGCCGACGTCGGGCAGGCGTTCGAGCACCAGGACCGAGCGACCCGCCCTGGCCAGATACGCGGCGGCGACGAGGCCATTGTGGCCACCGCCGACGACGACGGCATCAAATCGGGATTGGCGCATGGCCACAGTCTGCACCGCGAATCGCCGCCGCGGACTGTCGGTGCCCGCTGCCAAGGTGGCGGCCATGAGCCGCGGGAGGCACCATGACTGTTGTGAGCAATGCCACCGGGTGGCCGGCCGCCGGTCACCCGTTCACCGTCGACGAACTCGACCGGATGCCCGATGACGGCCGCAGGTACGAGTTGCTGGACGGGGCGCTGATCGTGAGCCCCCGGCCGACCACGGTTCACCAGGAAACGGCCGCGGAGCTATTGGTAGTTCTTAGGCAGGCATGCCCGCACGATCTGCGTGCCTTGCCGGAGCCGGCCGTCCAGTTGAGCCAGGACACTGAGTTCGACCCCGACATCGTTGTGGTCCGCAGTGAGCACGTCGGCGGGGCCAAGGTCACCGAGCCGCCGCTGCTCGCGGTGGAGGTCCGCTCGCCGCGCACCGCGCTGATCGACCTGAACAGGAAGAAGGCGGCATACGAAGCCTTCGGCGTGGCCTCGTACTGGATCGTCGTGCCAGATAAGGCTCGCCCCGAGCTGGTCGTGTTCGAGTTGCGGGACGGGCGCTACCAGGAGGTGGCGCACGTTACCGGCGACGAGGGCCTTCGGCTCGAGCGGCCGTTCCGGGTCGAGGTCGTTCCCGCGCGCCTGGTCGCGGGCCTCTTCACCGACTGACCGGGCAATCCGCTCCCCGCCGGCCCGGCCCGACGCTCCGCCGGGTCTGGGCGTCGGCCGGGGTATCGGGCAGCGCGGCGGACGGGCTGGTCGCACGTGGGGTCGTTAATCCCGCACCTGGCACCGGGTCTGGCCATGGGGTGCGCGTCAATTTTGCAGCTGAGCAAGATCGTTTAGTGGGTTGGCCGGTCCGGCGGCTGGTGTCTGGTTGTGCGGTGCGGAACATATCTGATCTTCGGGCCTGCTGGCCTGCTGGCAGCGGAGGGTGGTGATGGCCTCTGCGCGAGCGGTGGTCCGGTGCATGCCCGACATTTTGAGGCGCTGGCCGATGACCGACTCGCATCCGGATTCAACGACACCGCAGCCGGCCGGCGTCCGACCGTCTTGCGGCGGCCCGCCGACCTGGTCGACAAGAACCGCGGCCCTGCCCCGGGTGATCAGGACCCGCGCAGGCGCAGTTCCGCCCGCCGCACTTGCGGTAGTTCTCGCTCACCGACCCCGCGCCGGAAGTCGCCGACCGCGCCCATGTGCGGGACCCGTGCGTATGTGTCGCACACCCCGGCGGACGCAGCGCGAGCACAGATTGTCGGTACCCCGTGCGAAAGTGGCGGGCATGAGTCGCAGGAGGCACTATGGCTGTCGTGAGTATTGCCGAGTGGCCGGCCGCCGGGCGTCCGTTCACTGTCGACGAGCTCGACCGGATGCCAGATGACGGCCGCAGGTACGAGCTTATCGATGGCGTACTGACCGTGAGCCCGGCGCCGATCATCGCGCATCAGGTCGCGGTCATGGAACTGAGTTTTCTGCTGAAGCAGGCTTGCCCGGAGAGACTGTACGTGCTGCCTGGGCCGGCAATGATGGTCAACATCCAGACTGAGCTGATTCCGGACATCGTCGTCGTGCTGAAGCAGGACCTGGCTGGCCGCAAGCTGACCGGACCGCCGGCCCTGGCGGTGGAGGTGCAGTCACCGAGCACCAGGCTCTTCGATCTCAATCAGAAGAAGAGTGTCTACGAGAAGTTCGGCGTGCCCTCGTACTGGATCGTTGTGCCTGATCCGGCGCGGCCGCAGCTCATGGCGTTCGAACTGCGCGGCAGCCGTTATGTGGAAGTCGCTCACGTCACCGCGGGCGAGGTGTTCGCGGCCTGCGAGCCTTTCCCCGTAGAGGTCGTTCCGGCTCGCCTGGTCGCTGGCCTGCCGCCGGGCTGACAGGCCGGCCCCACGGGCCGCACGCATCGCGGTGGCCCGCACGCAAGCATCTCGGGGGCTCAGTAGGCTCGATCGTGTTGGGGTCGGCAGAGCAATCGGCAGAGCATCGGCAGAGCATCGGCAGAGCAAAGGGGTGGCGTTGCGGATCGCGAGATTCTCCCGTGACGGGGAGGTCGCCTTTGGCGTGGTCGAGGGCGGTCATGGCAACGGGGTGATCGACCTCGCACAGGACGAGCTTGTGGTAGCGGAGATCTCTGGGCACCCGTTCGGTGCCGGGGTGGTCCGCTTTACCGGAAACAGATACCGGCTTGCTGACGTGCGCCTGCTCGCGCCCGTGCTGCCGAGCAAGGTGATCGCGGTCGAGGGGACCTACGGCGGCGACGGCGAGGAGGCCGGCGGCGGGCGGCGGGGGCCCGTGCTGTTCTTCAAGCCTTCCACCGCCGTGGCCGGCCCAGACGATCCGATCTCCTATCCGGTCAAGCTGACCAGCCGGGTCGACTACGAGGGCGAGCTTGCCGTGGTCATCGGCAGGCTGTGCCGCGAGGTGCCGCCGGAGCGGGCCAGCGACGTGATCTTCGGCTACGCGTGCGCGAACGACGTTACCGCGCGGGACCTGCAGGAAAGCGACGGACAATGGGACCGGGCGAAGGCATTCGACTCGTTCTGCCCGCTCGGACCGTGGATCGAGACGGACGCGGACCCCGCCGACTTGGCCATAACGACTAGCGTGAATGGCGCGGTTAGGCAGCTGGCGCGGACCTCGCAGCTGCGTCACGACGTGCCCGCGCTGATCGCTTTCATCAGCGAGGTGATGACGCTGGTGCCAGGCGACGTTCTGCTCACGGGAACCCCACCCGGGTCGGGGCCGCTTGAGGTCGGTGACGAGGTTGCCGTGACGATCGAGAATATCGGAACGCTGACGAGCAAGGTGGTTTCCCGTGACTGATCCGGGCGCGCCCGCGGGTGACGCGCAGCATGCCGCCGCCGGCGGCGCCGCCGCGGGCGTTCGGGTGCGGTTCGCTCCCTCACCCAGCGGCGACCTGCACGTCGGCAACATCAGGACCGCCCTCTATAACTGGGCGTTCGCGCGGCGCAGCGGTGGCGTGTTCGTGCTGCGCATCGAGGACACCGACCGTACCCGGGTCACCGACGAATACATCGACGCCGCAGTCGAGACACTGCACTGGCTCGGGCTCGGCTGGGATGAAGGACCAGACGAGGGTGGCCCGTACGGTCCCTACCGGCAGAGCGAGCGGATGGACCTGTACGCGAGCTGGGCGCGCCGGTTTCTCGACACCGGGCACGCCTACTACTGCTTTTGCACGCCAGCGGAACTGACGCAGCGCCGGGCGGCGGCACGCAGCGCGGGCGGGCCGTCCGGGTACGACGGGCACTGCCGCACGCTGACCGCGGCCCAGGTCGCCACGTTCGAGGCCGAGGGACGCCGGCCGGTGGTGCGATTCCGGATGCCGGAAGGATCGACCACCTTCACCGACCTGATCCGCGGTGAGGTCACCTTCGACCACACGGCCGTACCGGATTTCGTGCTCGCGCGGGCGGACGGCAGCCCGCTCTACACGCTGGCTGTCGCGGTCGACGACGTGGCGATGGAGCTCACCCATATTCTGCGCGGCGAGGATCTGCTGTCGTCCACGCCGCGGCAGATCGCCGTCTACCGCGCGATGGGGGTGCCTGAGGAACAGCTGCCGAGGTTCGGCCATCTGCCCTACGTCCTCGGCCCGGACGGCCAGAAGCTGTCCAAGCGCAACGGCGTGGTGTCGATCGCCTGGTACCGGCAGGAGGGTTTCCTGCCCGAGGCGCTGTGCAACTACCTGGCGCTGCTGGGCTGGTCCCCAGGGGACAACCGGGAGGAGTTCTCGCTCGCCGAGATGGCTGCCGAGTTCGAACTCGCCCGGGTGGGGCGCAATCCGGCGCAGTTCGACGTGAAGAAGCTCGAGGCGATCAACGGAGACAAGATCCGCGCGCTGGAACCCGCCGATTTCGCCCACCGGATCACCCCGTTCCTGCGGTCAGCCGGGCTCGTTGGCGACCCGGTTGACGAGCGGGCGGCCGCGCTCGTCGCGGCTGCCGCACCGCTGATTCAGGAGCGGATCTCGCGGCTGACCGAGGCCGCGCCGATGCTGGGGTTCCTGTTCGTAGCGGAGGAGAACTTCAGCATCGACGACGAAGCGGCCGATCGGATCCTGACACCGGACGCGGCCCCCGCGCTAAAGGCGTCGATCGTGGCGATCGATGCGGTTGACTGGACCTCGCACGCGATCGAGGGCGCGCTGCGCGGCGCGCTCGTGGACGGCCTGGGCCTCAAGCCGAGGGCCGCCTTCGGGCCGGTGCGGGTAGCGGTGACCGGGCGGCGGGTATCCCCGCCACTGTTCGAGTCGATCGAGCTGCTGGGCAAGGACCGGACACTCGGCCGGCTCAACCGTGCGCTCGCCGCTACCGCAGGCTGAGGCGGCCGTCGCGCACGTCGCCCCAGTGGCCGGGTTGGTGCCGGTGACCCGGCGGGGGCAGCCGGTTTCGGCCCGGGTATGGCCAGTTCGGCCCCGGTGTGGCAGTCGCTTTGGCCGGCCGGTCCGGATTCGGCTAAACTGCTCGGGCGCGAGCGGAGGCTCGTCCCCTTGGGGTATGGGGTAATTGGCAGCCCAACGGATTCTGGCTCCGTTAGTCTAGGTTCGAGTCCTGGTACCCCAGCAAGCCCGTGACCAGCGCGGACGTCTCCCAGAGGCGTCCGCGCTGGCTGTTCCGGAGGTCGGCCGGGAACATATGGGGAACAAGCGAGCCTCCAGCCTCGCCGCGCGCGGTGACCTCGACGTCCGCGACCTCGGCTACCGCTGGGGATCCCTCCGGCCGCGGTGGTGGACGTTCTGTATTTTCCGCTGGCGGAGGCTTCGGCTGCGCTTGCGTGTCACGTGACCAGCCGAATCAGTAGCCTCCCTCCGGCGCGTCGAAGTCCAGTCCTCGTCATCTACCGGACAATGGCGGGATGGGAAAGGACGATCTCGGCGATGTCGCCGAAGAGTGGTTCGAGCGGTACCTGAACGAGCGTGGCTACACCTTCGAGGCGGAGCCGGACCTCGACACCGGCAAGTTCGCGGACCGACTGGTCTCGGCTGGCGAACACCTCGTGATGTGCGAGGTGAAGTCGTTCGCAGGCGAGGGCATCTTCAGCGGGACGACATTCCAGGAAACCGGCACGCCCGGGATCCGCATCAGCCAGCCGCGCGCACGGACCCAGGCTAAGATGCTGCAGCCGCTCCGCAAGCAGATCAAGAAAGCCGCAGCACAGCTCAAGCCACTGCAGGACCGGGCGTGGCCGCTGATGGTCGTTCTCGCCAACCCGATGAACGCTCCGGTCCCGATGGAGCCAACCGAAGTCATCGCTGCGATGTACGGAGATCTCGAAGGCTGGGGCAGCCTGGATGAGGAAGGGGGTCTTGACCTCCAGTGGGCCGCAGGACACAACGGCCAGCTCACGAGCACCCATTCCTACATCAGCGCGGTCGCTATGCTGCACCATCGCCACTACGCTCAGGACTGGGTCAATGGGTGGTTTGACGCCAACAGGAACAAGTTCGCCAGGTTCCAAGACCTGATGGCGGCCCTGCGCCAGGCCGACGCGGACAGCCAGGTTCCCACCGGGGACTACGTATATCTCGATGTCTTCGAGACGATCAGCGACGACGCCGTGCCGCTGCCTCGTGACATCTTCAACGGCTTCCTCGACCACCGGTTCATCCCGACCCCTCAAGGGGACGGCCTGGCGCTCATGGCGCCGCCCGAGCCGTAAATTTCGGCCGAACGAGGTATGGCAGGCCCGACCACACCGAACTCAAGCAGCGGAACGTCCAGTCAGCCGCGTACCTGGGCCGATGGTCCTATGCTGCGTGTGGGCTCAATATGAAGGATGGAGCGCGTGCGGAAACTGACCTTGCCCCAGTTGGAGCGGCACTTGTTCGCGGCGGCGGACATCTTGCGCGGCAAGATGGATGCGTCGGAGTTCAAGGAGTACATCTTCGGGATGCTGTTCCTGAAGCGGGCTTCCGACGAATTCGAGGCCGCGCGGGAGGCGGTGATCGCGAGGATCGAGGCGGAGGGCCGTAACCGGGCGACCGCAGAGCTGAGAGCGAACTCGCCGACCTACTATTCCGGCACGTTCTTCGTGCCGCCCGAGGCCCGCTGGGAGCGGCTGCGCGACGAGCTGCACAACAACGTTGGCGATGGCCTGAACAAGGCACTCGCAGCACTGGAAGACCACAACCCCGCCCTCGAGGGCGTGGTGCAGCACATCGACTTCACCCGAACAGTTGGCCAGTCGCGGATCCCGGACCGCAAGCTGCGGGACCTGATCGCGCACTTCTCACGGTACCGGCTGCGCAACGTGGACTTCGAATTCCCGGACCTGCTCGGCGCGGCGTATGAGTACCTGATCGGCCAGTTCGCCGATTCGGCGGGCAAGAAGGGCGGCGAGTTCTATACCCCGCGGTCGGTGGTGCGGATGATGGTCGAACTCGTGCAGCCGCGCGCGGGCATGTCAGTGTATGACCCGTGCTCGGGGTCCGGCGGCATGCTGATCTTGTCGAAGGATTATGTGGAGGAGCACGGCGGGAACCCGCGCAACCTGCACTTGGCGGGCCAGGAGTACAACGGCGGGGTCTGGTCGATCTCGAAGATGAACCTGCTGCTGCATGCCATCCCCGACGCCGACATGCAAAACGGCGACACCCTCGCCGAGCCGATGCACGTCCACGGCGGGCAGCTCGACCGGTTCGACCGGGTGCTGTCCAATCCGCCGTTCTCGCTGACCTACTCCCGTGACGGCATGCAGCATGCCGAACGATTCCAGTGGGGCTGGGCACCCGAAGGTGGCAAGAAAGCCGACCTGATGTTCGTCCAGCACATGATCTCGGTGCTCAAGGCGGGTCGGGGGATCGCCGCGACGGTCATGCCGCACGGGGTGCTATTCCGCGGCGGCGCCGAACGCGACATCCGCACCCGGATCCTTGATGACGACATCATCGAGGCAGTCATCGGCCTGCCCC
>DATIYI010000165.1:0-5985 GCA_035517695.1 Streptosporangiaceae bacterium | reverse complement strand
ATCTCGTTTCTCCTTCGTCTCGTAGAGCAATTCGAAGGATCACGAGGTGGCCGTCTCAGGTCACGCCGACACGCCGGGCATCGCACGCAACGGCCACAGCCGGATCAGCTACCCCATACACCACTCCCCTGGACGTAAACCGCTTCGAGGGCGCGTCCAAGCAAACTTGCCGCAGCCGTTGGTTTTCTTCACGAAGCAGGGTTAGTTCGCCGGCCTGCGTCCACTCGCGAACTAGCGCATGGGCTGGCCGCATGTTCCGCAGCACGTAGTGGCTGACCCGGTTCCCTGGCTCGTAGCCTTCAGCGCGCAGGCGATCTTCCCACTCCTGGATGTAATGGATGCAGGGCTCAGGTTCCGCGGCGGCGAAAGCCTGCGCGAACTGCAACGCTGTTTCATACGCAAGGTGCAGCTGCCCTCCGCGGTCGGTGTAGGCAAGCGGATGCTGATCCGGCGAACCTTCCAGACCCGCGCGCCGCCACAGGCGCTGTGCCCGTAGGGGGTCGACAGTCCACACCCTGATGAAGCCGGTCTCCTCACCGGTCGCCTCGAACACCGTGCTAATCGCTTCCTCGACCACCGGGTCATAGTCACCGGCAGCCGCTTCCTGCAGCGCATTCCACCTCGACTCATCACGCAGGAATGCCTGGCGCTCACCCCAGGGGCACATCACTGTGCGGGTAGGCACCCACTCCTCCAGGCCATCAAGATCCCCATCGGCGGCCTTGCCCGCCCTGGCAGGGCCGACGAAGATGATCTTGCGCAGCGCGCACTCCGCATCGTTTGGCTTGGCACGCTCAGCGTATGCGCGGCCCACCACGAGATCAGTGGCAAGCATGCGACTCCCTACGAGCTCCGTGCGTGTCCGAACGCTTTGATGTATCCGCTCTTGGCCTACGGGTGCAAGCCGTCACGACTGCCCACGCCAATCGCCCACCTGGCGCTCGCCTTGAAACGCACCTTATTGCCGTTGCTGAGGCATGGCGCCTCCGAAGCTCGAACCCAGAACTGACTGCTCTGCGCGCAGCGGGCGGCCTTTGCAGGAGCGCGATGACGGGCTGCGAGAGTCAGCGATCTGTCTGCACCGTCCACGGAACCTGGCGGCGCGCCGCGAGCGCGGAACGCGGTCATTGGACCTGTGGACGTCTCCGGGTCGGCCCCGGCAGCGGTGACCGGGTTTCGACCAGCAGATATCCGCTGGTCAGAGCCCTTTCCCCTGTTGTGGGTGCCCCGCTAACGACCTCGGCCTGCGCACGATTGACCCCGCGATCGGGGCCTGACAGCTCAGCGGCCAGACCAAACCCGCAGGTCAGCGGCAGGAAAGCCAGTCTCGGATCGCTCTTCGCGGCCGCGCAGGTTGGTGCCCTGGGTGCCGGCCGACCGCGGCCGCAGCATGCGCAGCGAGCCGACGCCGAGGGTGAACGTTTATGACGCCCGCCCAGCCCGCCGCAAAGCCTCGAAGCCACCCAGAACAGCGAGCAGGGCGCCGCCCGCGCCGCATGCGATGCCTGGCGCGCCCAGCCCGCCTCCCGCCGCAACCTCGGCGCGCGCTGCCCTGTACGAAATCGCCTCGTTTCAGCCCTTGTACTCGGGAGTACCAGGGCGCCGAATTGATCTTGTAACTCGCCGGGTCTCATCCGCATCGCGGCTGTGATCTGCGCTGGTTCAGGAATCTGCGGATGAGGACTTCGATGCTTCACCCCTGGCGCGCTCGTGGAATTGAGTCGCCGTCCAGCTGGTCAGGAAGCCCAGTTGCTCTTGCGCCGGGCTGTCGGCTGGCGCGGTGTAGGTGATCAGTATCAGGTCTTCGCCGGGCAGCTCCAGGGCGTCGCCGGTGAGCGTGAGGTCACCAACGACCGGGTTATGGATCTGTTTTGCGGAGGTCCTGTGATGGCGGACGTTGTGCCGTGCCCAGCGTGTCCGGAAGGCGTCGCTGCGAGTTGCGAGCTCGCCGACGAGGTCGCTGAGCTTGCGGTCGAGGGGGTTGCGCCCGGCCTCGATTCGCAGCGCGGCGACAGTGTCGTCCGCGACCGCGTCCCAGTCGAGGTACACCTCTTCAGCGCGGCGGTCGAGGAACATGAACCGGGCCAGATTCAACGGCAGGCTCTCGGCCGTAAGGACGTCCGCGTAGAGCGCGAAGCACAGCTGGTTGGCGGCCAGGATGTCGAAGCGGCGGTTGCGCAGGTACGCCGGTGCCGTCAGGGCATCGAGGATCCGGTAGATGCTGGGCCGCACGGCGCGGCTGCCGGACCGCCGGGGCGTCCGCGCCGAGGTGCTCGCCGCTCGCGCGAGGTCGAAGAGGTGCTCCCGCTCGGCGTCGTCCAGGCTGAGCGCTCTGGCGAGGGATTCGAGGACGTGCTCGGAGACCCCGGCGAGGTTCCCGCGCTCCAGCCGGGTGTAGTACTCGATGCTCATCCCGGCGAGCTGAGCCACCTCGGTCCGGCGCAGGCCGGGCACCCGGCGCTGCTCCCCGTACGTCGGCAGGCCCGCCGCCTCGGGGGTGATCCGCGCACGGCGGGTGGTCAGGAAGTCCCGGACCTCAGCACGGTTGTCCACAGCTCCACCGTAGGACGCGCCCGGCGGGCGCGGGGGGTACTGGTGTTACCCCTCACGGCAGTGACTCCCGGATCCGGCCGGCCCGGAGGCAGGCTCAGTTCGACACCGAGGGCAGCGGAGAAGGCCGACATGAGCATGACACTCAAGCCCGGCAGACCGTCTCAGGTAACGCGTGCGGTCACCGGCGACGTCCGGCGCCAGAAGCGCGCTGCACTGAGCCTGGCGATGCTGGGTTTCGCGGTCGTGGCCCTGGACGCGCAGATCACCAATGTCGCGCTTCCGGCGATTCACCGCAGCCTCGGCGGCGGCCTGGCGGGCCTGCAGTGGATCGTGACCGGTTACACGCTGATGTTCTCGGCCTTGCTGTTGTTCGGCGGGAGCATGGCCGACCGGATCGGAAGCAAGACGGCCTACCGCAACGGGATGGTGCTGTTCGTTGCCGCGTCGGCAGCATGCGGTCTCGCCCCGTCGCTGCCATTCCTGATTGCCGCCCGGATCGTGCAGGGCACCGGCGCGGCCCTGGTCACCCCGACGTCACTGTCGCTTATCCGCGAGGCATTCGAGGACAGCAAAGAGCGGGCGCGCGCGATCGCGTTCTGGGCCATGGGCGGATCGGTGGCGGCCGCGGCTGGCCCCGTCCTTGGCGGGCTCCTCACCCAGGCCGGATGGCGCCTGATCTTCTTCGTGAACCTCCCGGTCGGCCTGGCCGCAATCGGCCTGCTGGCGCGGGCCGCGCCGTCGCCTCGGCGTGCGGCACGGTTTGACTGGACCGGCCAGGTTTCCGCGGTCCTGGCCCTGGGAGCCCTGACCTACGGTCTCATCGAAGGCGGCAGTACGGGCTTCGGGGCTGGCCGCGTCATCGTGGCCTTTCTGATTTCCGCTACGTCGGTCGCGGTGTTCCTGGCCGCCGAGCATCGCGGACGGCATCCGATGGTCCCGCTGCCCTTGTTCAGGTCCCGTACGGTCGCCATCACGCTGTCGGTGGCGTTCATCACCATGGCCGGCTTCTACGGGACGGTCTTCTTGCAGAGCCTGTATTTCCAGGAGCAGCGCGGATACTCCGCCCTGGCCACGGGGCTGCTGTTCCTCCCGATGACCGGCCTCGTCGCCCTGACCAACCCCCTGGTCGCCAGGATCGCCCAGCGATTCGGCCGGATCCTGCCGATCGTCGCCGGGCAGGCCGCCATGGCCACCGGCCTGCTTTTGCTCGCGCTCCTGCCGCCGAACGCGCCCGCGCTGGCCGTCGCGGCCGTCATGATCCTGGTCGGCGTCGGCGGCGCATTCACCGTCCCCCCGATAGCCTCGCTGATCCTCGACAGCGCGCCCGGCCAGCTCGGCGGCACAGCCAGCGGCGTGCTCAACACCTTCCGCCAGATGGGCGGCTCCCTCGGCGTGGCCGTCTTCGGCGCGGTCGTCAGCGCCAGTGCCGCCTTCGAGGCCGGGTTGCGGGTGAGCTATACGGCCACCGCGGCCCTGGTCGCCATCGCCGCCGCAAGCACCCTGGCACTCCGCAAACAGCTCGCGCGTAACTCATCAGTCAACTAGAAAGCGAGAACCACCATGACCAGCACCATTCCAGCTGTCACCCTCAGCAACGGCGTCCAGATGCCCATGCTCGGCTACGGCGTCTTCCAGATCCCCGCCGACGACACCGAGCGCGCCGTACTCGACGCTCTCGACACCGGCTACCGCATGCTCGACACCGCCGCGAGCTACCAGAACGAAGAAGCCGTCGGCCGCGCGATCCGCGCCAGCGGCATACCCCGCGGCGAGCTGTTCGTCACGACCAAGCTCTTCATCCAGTCCAACGGAGAGAAGACCACCCGGCACGCATTCGAGACCTCGCTGCGCCGCCTCGGCCTCGAGTACGTCGACCTGTACCTCATCCACCAGCCGTTCGGCGACTACTACGGCGAGTGGCGCGTCATGGAAGAACTCCACGGCCAGGGCCTGACCCGTGCGATCGGCGTCGCCAACTTCTACCCGGACCGCCTCGCCGACCTCATCCTCCACAACCAGATCGTGCCGGCGGTCAACCAGATCGAGACCCACCCATTCTTCCAGCGCCAGGCCGACCAGGACTTCATGACCGAACGCGGCGTCCAGATCGAATCGTGGGGACCGTTCGCCGAGGGACGCAACAACCTGTTCAGTGACCCGACCCTCACCGGCATTGCCGGCGCCCACGGCAAGTCCGTCGCCCAGGTCGTGCTCCGCTGGCTCACCCAGCGCGGTGTCATCGTCATCCCCAAGTCAGTCAGCAAGGACCGGATGGCGCAGAACATGGACATCTTCGACTTCGAACTCACCCACGACCAGATGGCGGCCATCGCCACGATGGACACCGGCGCGTCGCTGTTCTTCGACCACCGCGACCCCGAAGCCGCCATACGCCTCGCCAGCCGGACCATCGACTAAGGCACGGAGCGCGGAGCATCAAACGATGAACGACACCGAACTGCGAGCACGCGTCCGGGAGGCACTGGAACGGACCGACGTCATGGCCCTGTCCACCATCGACCAGGACGGCGGGCCATGGACCAGCCCGGTCCAGTACCAGTCCGACAGCCAGCTCAACCTGTACTTCGCGTCGATGCCCAGCGCCCGGCACGTCGCCAACATCCAGCGTGACACCCGCGTCGCAGTCGCCATCTACAACATGCCAGGCCCCCCGGGCGGCAACCTCGGCCTGCAGATCCGCGGACACGCTGTCGCCATGCCCCCTGGCACCGGCCGCGACGGCTGGCAGCAATTCAAAATCGAGCCCGCCGAGGCCTGGTGCTTCGACTCCCGCACCGGCCGGCATCGCCACCAGATCGACCTGCCTAACCTCGACCTCGCCACGCAATGAGCGCCGATAGGAAGCCCGACGGTCGATCGCCGCACCGAGTGACGCCACTCGCCGGGCGGGTCGAACCGCATGGTATCCGCGCACGTCGCGGACCCGGCGGACAAGACCCGCGGACAGATACCGATCCCGCGGGGGACCTAGGCATGTGGCGGGTTCAAAGGCGCTGTGGACGTCGCCGGGCCGGCCCCGGCAGCGGTGACCGCGCTTCGACCAGCAGAGAGCCGCTGGTCAGCGCGCTTTCCCCTGTTCCGGGTGCCCCGCTGGGGGCACCACACAGATAATCCCCGTCTCTGGTTGCGACGGTGGCTGGGGCGGACTGGGCATGGTTTGCCGGCTGGTGCGCGGGACGCGTCGATGATCTCGGCGGCGAGGGTGATCCGGCAGGCGGCGATGCGGGTGGTGAGGTCGTAGCGGATTTTCCAGCCGGAATGCCTCGAAGATCTGGCGGGAGATTTCGTCGGGCATGCTGGCCAGGTCGACTGGCGTGACGGGTAGCTTGTCGAGCAGCGCGGGACTGGGTTCCTGGCGGGCCGGTCGGCGATCGCCTGGTAGCCCAGCCGGCTGCGGCCCGCCGCGACCCC
>DATIYI010000164.1:0-2390 GCA_035517695.1 Streptosporangiaceae bacterium | reverse complement strand
CCTGGCCGCGCCAACGGCCGCCGCCGAACTGCGCAACATGGGATTCAAGGTCAAGATGGGCACGCCGCAGGCGGATAACCAGGTACCCAAGGGGGACGTGGCGCACACCCTGCCGCCCAGCGGCAGCCATGCGCTGAACGGGGCCGTCATCACTGTGATCTCATCCGCGGGCCCGCGCATGATCTGGGTGCCGAACGTGACAGGTCAGGCGGTCGCCGACGCCCAGAAGGCGCTGACCAACGCAGGTCTGATACCTGGTGCGACGCAGCAGCAGACCTCGCCCACCGTCCCACAGGGTGAGGTGATCAGCACGGACCCGACCGCGGGGACATCGTGGCCGCAGACGAAGCCGGTCAAGCTCACGATGAGCGCCGGCATTGGGCTGCCTGATTTCACCGGGCAGCCGAAGCAGACCGCGGAACAGTGGCTGCAGCAGCACCAGCTGCAGGTGCAGGAGCAGTCGCAGACGAACAGCACGCAGCCGTCTGGCAACGTGATCAAGCAGAGCCCGGCCGCGGGCACCGCGGTCCGACCGGGCGAAGTGATCACGCTCCATATTTCGGCCGGCCCCCCGGTCGTCCAAATTCCCAGCGTGACCGGCATGCACGTGCGCGATGCCCGCAAGGAACTCCAAGCGCTCGGCTTCCAGGTCAACGTCCTCGGGTTCGGCCATGGCAGGGTACTCGCCTACCAGCCGACCGGTCAGGCACCCAAGGGCAGCACGATCATGCTGCTGGCCGGTTTCGGCTGAGCGGCCAGTGACGGTGCCGGAAAGGAACCGCCTAGGCTTGACGATCATGCCGCATCCGCCGATTGGCGCCCACGTGCCGGTGGCCGGTGGCCTCGCGACGGCCGGTCTGCGGTATGCGGCCGACGTGGGCGCCGAGGCGATCCAGGTGTTCGTCTCCAATCCGCGCGGCTGGGCACAGGCCCAGGCAAATCTTGCCGAGGATGCCGTATTCACCACAAGAGCCTTCTGCCTGCCTGTCTTCGTGCACGCGTCCTACCTGGTCAACCTGGCCTCACCGGACGCACGGACGGCTGAGCTTTCTGTGGCGTCGCTGCGGCACGCCCTTCGGCGTGGCGGCGAGATCGGGGCGCGCGGGGTCGTCGTTCACACGGGATCGGCCGTGCGAACAGATCAGAACGTGGCGCTGCGCCAGGTGAGGGAGTTGCTGCTGCCACTGCTCGACCAGATCGGAGAGATGGGCCCAGACGTCCTGCTCGAGTCGACGGCTGGTCAGGGCCAGTCGCTCTGCGCGCCCGTCACCGACTTCGGCCGCTACCTCGACGCACTCGACTGGCACCCCCGCGCGGCAATCTGCCTGGACACCTGTCATGCCTACGCCGCCGGCCACGATCTCGGCGCGCCCGGCGGCGTCACCGCGGTGCTCGACGCGCTCGACGCCGCCGGGCCAGGCAGGCTCAAGCTCGTGCACGCCAACGACTCCAAGGACTCGTGTGGTTCGCGGCGCGACAGGCACGAGAACATCGGCGCCGGGCACATCGGCGAGGAGCCGTTCGGCGAACTGCTGCGCCACCCGCTCACCGAGGGAGTCCCCTTCGTGGTCGAGACTCCGGGCCCAGCCGCGGCGCACGCACGCGACATCGCCACGCTCAAGGGACTTAGGGACGCCCGCTAGAGGTCGCCGTAGCGCTCCGGGCAGGACACGCGCCGGAACCTGACATGGCGGCGCGCCACGGGGTGGATGCCGTCAGGGCGCGCAGGCCTGCGCAAATGAGCTACGCTTGATGTTGTGCGTCAGCAGTTTTGGTTTTGGTATGGCAACCGGCCCGAAGTCCGGACGGTCGCCCGCCAGACGCTGCGCTGACGGAGCGACGTGACGGAAGCCCCGGGCCTGACAGGCCCGGGGCTTTTCGCTTTCTAGGACCGGCACAAGGAGACAACCATGGTCGTCGTGATGGCCCAAGAGGCAACCGCGGAGGATGTCGACGCGGTAGTCAAACTCGTACGGACCGCAGGCGGCGAGGCTTTCGTCAGCCGGGGCGTATCCCGCACGATCGTCGGGCTGGTGGGCGACATCGACCAGTTTCACGCGCTGAACCTGCAGAGCCTGCGCGGCGTGACCGACGTCATCCGGATTTCGGTCCCATTCAAGCTGGTGAGCAGGGAGAATCATCCGGAGCGCTCGGTTATCCGGGTCGGCGGGGTGCCGATTGGCCCGGACACCCTCACGGTCATCGCGGGCCCCTGCGCGGTGGAGACCCCGGAGCAGGCGCTCGCCGCCGCGCAGATGGCGAAGGCCGCGGGCGCCGCCCTGCTGCGCGGCGGCGCGTACAAGCCGCGCACGTCGCCCTACGCGTTCCAGGGACTCGGCGAGAAGGGCTTGAAGATCCTCGCCGAGGTGCGGGCGGAGACCGGGCTGCCC
>DATIYI010000163.1:0-5505 GCA_035517695.1 Streptosporangiaceae bacterium | reverse complement strand
CTTCGACGCCTACTGGGCCTGGCACCTGGACCAAGAACAGCAACGCGTCCACTACGCGCGCTACCAAGACCTCAGCGCCATCGCCGCATGATCAATTACGTTTTGACATCAGATTGGGTACCTCTAAGGGAACTGCACCCTTCATCTTCTGCACAGCACCGCATCAAAGAGATCTCCTACGGCGACTCCCTTCCGCGTTCGTGGCACACTTGAATAAGATTCTACCTGAACGTCACGCGTCGAGAAGTTCTCTGCGCGGGCCCCGGTTGTCGATTGTGGCGCAAATCTGGGATCCTGGACGGAGGGAGTCCGGTCCGGTCCGGCCTTGGCCATGACCGCGGCCGGTGGCTGCTGGTCGAGCCGACGGTCGAATATGCTGTGCGACTGCGCCGCCTGAGTAATGTCTCGGTGATAGCGGAGCGTTCAAGCCGACGGAGCAGCTGCGACGCGACAAGAATCTCGACGCTATCCCACCCGCTGCTGCGCCCCTTACCATTGAGGATGCTGAGGTAGGTAGTCATCATGTCAAGACGGGATGAAAACCCGAGCTACATTAAGAAAGCCTAGCTATTGTGGGAGTTACAGTCTTTGCAAGCATGGAGGTTACTATGGCAGAATTCCGGACATTTTGAGAGGCTGGCTGAGAAATTTTCGGATGTGATGTGAGGCATTCGTAGGGGCTTGACGCCGTATTCTCGATGCCTATTTGCACACATACCAAAGGTTCGAGCAGGTTGCCGACCTCAGCCGGCCAGGGCATTGGCGTAGATCGTCTCCAGTTGCCTGGCCTTGCTGTCCCAGAGACCGATCTCGGCCACGCGACAGCGTGCCCCCTCGCCCAGTGAGCGGCGCAGCTCCGGTTCTGTCACCAGCCGGGTCAGGGCGACGGCGAGGTCACGGGCGTACTGCTCTGGCGAGACCGGGTGGACCCGGATGCCGCACGTCTCGTCGACGACAACCCCTGGGCCGCCGAGGTCGCTCGCGAGCACCGGAAGGCCGTGGCCCATCGCCTCGAATGTCACGGTGCCGCCGGGCTCGCGGTAACTGGGGAAGACGAACACGTCGGCCGATCGGTAGAACTCGTCAATCCGCGAACGGGGCAGCCACCCGTGGAAGCACACGCGGTCGGCGAGCCCGAGCTCGCTGGCCAGTGCCTCGCACGCGCCGCGATCGAATCCGTCGCCCACGATGTCGAGGCGGGCCGGCAGGTCTCGGATAAGGCTCAGCGCGCGGATAGCATCCCTGGCGCCTTTGGTCCGGACAAGCCTGCCGACAAAGAGCAGCCGCACCGCGCTGTGCCGCCGGGCGGTCCGGTCTACTGGCTCAGGTAGCCGCTCGAGTCCGGTGTCGGACATGACCGCGAATCTCCGCACCGGCGTCCCGGCGAGCAGGTCGGCTACATAGGGCGCGATGCCGATCACGCAGTCGGCCTGCTCGTAGGTCCTGCGCAGCCAGGGATCGCGGCGCAGGCGCGCCCGGTCCAGGGAGCGCAGCCTGACATACCAGGCAGTGGTGCCTTCCTCGGCGCGGAACCCGTCCGGCGACTGCAGGCTGCCGCCGACCGGTCCGATGACGAAGGGGATGCCCAATCCGGCAACCGGCGATGGGTACCGGAGCGCTAAGGGAGCCAGCTGGTGGGCCAGGTCGAATTGCTCACCTCGAGCCACGGCCGTCCGGATCCATCGGCGGGCACGGAAATAGAACGGCACGTAGCCGGGCTTGAGCAGGCTATTGAACCGTTCGGCCCGGCCCAGGCCGGGCGGCTCGGCCCATTCGATTACACGCACGCCAGGAAGCTGGCATGATAGCCGAGCACGTCCTCGCTTGTAATACGTCAGCACGGTAACTTCATGCCTGGGGGCCAGGCAGCGCACCCACTGATAAGCGGACCAGGCCTCGCCTATGTCCTGCCCATCGCAGGTAGGTGCGATAAGGAGCAGCTTGAGCACCTGACCACAGTATCCGTAGCGCAGATCAAGGATAGCTCATTGGCCGAAACACGTGCACCTACCATGTCAGCTATGGGGCCTGAAGTCAATGTGGTTATCGTCACATATAATAGTCTTAACGTCATCGGCGGCCTTCTCGACTCCCTTCCGGCCGCCCTCGACGGGCTGATTTACGATGTCGTGGTAGTGGACAACGGGTCCACCGACGGAACCGCCGAGTTCGTAGCTGCGAGAGGAGGATGCCGCGTTGTGCGCTCGGTAAATGTCGGTTATGCCGGCGGTATCAACCGGGGTGTGCGCGAAGCGGTTCCCGCTGAGGCGATCCTCGTCATGAACCCGGACGTGCGCCTCGGCGATAGATCGGTGCCCCCGCTCCTGGCTGCGCTGCGGGAACAGAATGTGGGAATTGCCGCGCCGCAGGTGAGATCGCCGCTCGGGACGCTGGAATACTCGCTCCGGCGCGAGCCAACGCTGCTGCGCGCGCTGGGCCTCACGGGGACGGGACTGGCCGTCTTTTCCGAGTACGTGACCAAGCCCGCGGATTACGCTCGCGCGCATGTAGTGGACTGGGCCCTCGGCGCAGTCCTCCTGATTTCCTGGAAATGCTACGAAATGATGAACGGATGGGATGAGTCATACTTTCTCTACTCAGAGGAGACTGATCTCTGCTTGCGGGCGCGGGACAAGGGTCTGCTGACCCGCTACGAGCCGCAGTCCGTCGCCGTCCACATAGGCGGACAATCGGGCCGCGACCGCCGTACCCATGCCATGCAGATTGTCAACCGCGTGCGTCTGTATCGGCGCCGTCATGGCGCGCTCGCATCCTGGTGCTACTACTGGCTTGTGATTGCCAGCGAGCTTACGTGGCTGGCGCGCGGGCACCGGCAATCGTGGTCCGCCGTCGCGGCCATGCTCAGGCCGTCACGGCGGCCGCGAGAACTCGGCCGTCGCGAGCGACTGATGCCGAAGTGACCGCGTGCGCAGCGCGGCGGAGATAAGCAAACGCCGTGACGATGCTGGAGACAAGGGTAAACTAGCGGACTCGGCAGCGGGCATTATCGCATTCCGATATTCAGGATCCGTGACCTGTTCAGTAACGGCAGCCCGTTATGCCGTGCGCCGCGGACCAAAGCGTGGGAGATGAGGAAATGGCCTGCTGTCGGATAGACCGGAATTACTGCCCAGACCGGAGCTAGCGGACATGACCGATAACCGCCGCGGCCCGGTCGCGCTGCTGACCCGCTCTCGTCCAGAGGCAGGCACCCGACCCCGCCGAACTGACGTCGTCATGCTGCTGACCTGTTATTTGTTCCTGCTGATGGCCATCCCCTCGTCCCTCGTCGTCGGGCCGCTCGGCGGGGCGGGCGCGCCCGCCGGATTGTTCGCCGCCGTCCTGTTGTGCTGGTACATGGTGGCCTGGCAGCACCCGTTACTCCCGCTGGACAGGGGGAAGCAGCCGGTCCGGGTTGTCGCGGCCCTGTTTGGCTGCGCCACCGTCGCCGCCTACGTATCGGCCAACCGCGTTGCGCAGCCCGTCTTGACCGAGAACGGCGCCGACCGTGGCCTGATCACGCTGGCCGGATGGCTGGGTGTTCTGCTGCTCGCGGCAGACGGGATCGAGCGGCCGGACGGGCTTACGACCCTGTTTCGCCGGATAGTTATGGGGTCTACGGCAATGGCGTTGCTGGGGATAGTGGAATTCTTCAGCGGCCTGAACCTCGCAAGCTACATCGTGATCCCCGGCCTGTCCGTGCATACGCAGCCGGGCTCGCTGTCCGTCGTCGAAGGCCTGAACCGGGCGACGGCCACGACATCGCAGCCGCTGGAACTAGCCGCGGTGCTGGCGATAAGCCTGCCGCTCGCGATCCATCAGGCGATCTTCGCGGCTGAAGCGGTGCGGCTCCGTCGCTGGCTGCAAGTTGCCGTCATCGCGGTAGCGATGCTGATGACCGTGTCACGCTCCGCCATTCTGGGACTCGCGGTTATCGCCATCGTGCTTCTTCCTACATGGCCCAAGAGTTACCGGCACCACGCCTACCGCGCGCTGCTTGCCGCGCTGGTCGCGGGGTGGCTGGTCGAGCCGAAGGTGCTGAGCAGCTTCGGCCAGCTCATCGGCAATATCGGAACGGATACGAGCATTTCCTCACGAACCCAGGCGTATTCCTCGGCGGTACCCTACATCGCAGGGCACCCGTGGTTCGGTCTGGGCTTCCAGACGTTCTTCCCGCAGACCTACTTCTTCGTCGACAACCAGTACCTGACCTCGCTCATAGAGACCGGATTCGTCGGGGCGCTGTCCGTGCTGGCGCTCTTCGTCACCGGCTGGTTCGTAGCGCGGAGCGCCCGCCGGGCGGCCTGCGACACCAGGACCCGAGACCTGATGCAGTGCCTGGCCGCCTCGGTGGCTGCCGCCGCCGTGTCTTTCTCGACGTTCGACGCGCTGGGTTTCGTGATCGCGCCCGGCCTGACCTTCCTTATGCTGGGGTGCGTGGGAGCAGCATGGCGCCTGGTGCGGGCGCAGCGGCAGTCCGCGTCCTGACACGACGGGTTCGTGAGATCCCGGCCAAGCCGAGCCGGTCAGCCGAGGGCCACCGCGAGCGCGTCGGCCACCCGTTCTTGCTTGCGTGCGCTGATCTCGGCAAACAGCGGCAAGGTGAGCAGTTCGGTTGAGGTCCGCTCGGAGACGGGAAACGCACCCTCCCGGTATCCGAGGTTGGCGAAGGCTGGGCTGAGGTGGATTGGCACCGGATAGTGGATCCCGGCGCCGATGCCGACCGCGTTAAGCTCCTTGAGTACCCGGTCCCGGTCGGGCACCCGGATTACGTAGAGATGCCAGACGTGCTCGTTACCCTGCAGGGTGCGCGGTCGGACGACGTGGCCGAGCCCGGATAGTAGGACGTCGTACCGGGCTGCTGCTTCGCGCCTGGCAGCGTTCCATCCGGCCAGGCGGCGCAGCTTTGCCGATAGCACGACAGCCTGCAGGGTGTCCATCCGGCTGTTGACACCGAGCACGTCGTGCTCGTATTTGCGCCGTGAGCCATGGTCGCGGATCGTCCTCGCCCGCTGCGCGACGTCGTCGGATCGGGTCAGCACCGCCCCCGCATCGCCATATGCTCCCAGGTTCTTGCCGGGGTAGAAGCTGGTTGCCGCCGCATGCCCAAGTGCGCCGGCGCTGACCCCGTTCCGCCGGGCGCCCTGTGCCTGGGCCCCGTCTTCGACGATCCAGGCTCCGATCCGGTCGGCCAGCGGCAGCAATCGCTCGACCGGGGCTGCCTGGCCGTACAGGTGCACGGGGACAATCGCCCGGGTGCGCTCAGTGACAGCCGCCGCCACGGCGTCTGCGTCGATCAGGTACGTCTGGTCGTCGGCGCAATCAGCGAGCACCGGCCTGGCCCCCGCCCGGCAGACAGCCTCAGCGGTCGCGATGAAGGTATTGGCCGGCAGGATGCACTCGTCGCCGGGACCCACGCCGAGCGAGCGCAGCGCGATTTCGATCGCATCGGTACCGTTAGCCACGCCGACGCAGTGCCGCGTCCTGGTGAACGCGGCGTACTCG
>DATIYI010000162.1:0-3407 GCA_035517695.1 Streptosporangiaceae bacterium | reverse complement strand
CCGGCACCACTGCCTCCACCACCCGGCCCCGGACAACGGCCGGGCCGCGGGCCACCTCCCCGACCCGCACCAGCGCGCTCGCGGCGAGCCCGGTCACCACGAGGGCCAGCAGCGCCCAGTACGCCCCCGCCGTCCACCGCGAGCTCCCCCGGAACACCTCCCCCGGACCGGGCGAGCTCCCGTGGTGGCGGAGGGCCTCCTGGCGGAAGATCGAGGCCGGGTCTGTCATCGGTCCCCCCGCACCAGCGCACCGGACTACCGCTCCAGGCACCGGATCAGCCGCTCCAGCAGGTCTTACCCGGACGAGTTACTCAGCCGGCATCCCATGGCAGCGGGCGTTGCCGGTGCGCGGGCGTTGCCGGCGCACATGCGCACGAGCAGCACACCGCCGGATCTTCCACAAGGCCGAGCAGCCGCTCGGCGCCGGATACCCGCTCTCCCCCCGTCGGGCAGGGGACTGCCAGGCGGGCAGTCGCACCACTCCGCCTGGCAGCCCGACAGATTTACCCCTTCCCCGTCAGGATTAGTCGCGGCGGCGGCGGTGGTGGTGGCCGCGGTGGTGCTCGTGGTGGTGGCCGCGGTGGTGCTCGTGGTGGTGCCCGCGGTGGTGGTCGTGGTGGTGGTCCCCGTAGCCGCCCCCCCCACGGACCTCCGCCAGTTCCTCAGACGTAAGCGCCTGCAGCGGCTCGCTCGCCCCGGCCAGCTTCTTCGCGTTCCGGATGAACATCCAAAACCTCCCTCGTTTTGCCCATCCCCCAGGTAGCGGTTCCACCATGTGAAAAGGATCCAAGCATGGGCATTGGCTCAAATCCAAACAAGAATGTCTTCAGAAGTCAAGACTTGCCGGAAAGTTCATGTCCAGGGAGATGGTATATGAAATGGCTACTTTGAGATCTATTTTTACTCAAGCACCAATGGTATCGCTTGCCACGCCAGTACCATCGGTTTCGAAATGCTGTGCGCTTTCTGGCCGGCGACGAGGACTGGTCCCATTTGCCGCGATCACGCGCGCGAAGGCGCGCAGGATCGCGATCACCTCGGCAAGGGTTACGTCGTCTCCAGCATCGGCCACATTCATGATATGCCCGATAAAGTGCCCGAATACCGACGAAATACTGCAAAGCGCCAGACGGGCCCGCCTCGGCGTAAACGTCGATGCCGACCTGGAGCGGCGCTACGTCGAGCTATACCCTGGGCGACGCGCTGGATGACTGGGCCGCCGAGAGAACTCGGCGGCCCAGTCTCGCGTTGCTAGGACGGCGGCGGTTTCCCGCACCGGCTGGTCCAGAACGCGATGTTGCGGCGGGTGGTCAGGGTGTCGGGGTGGCCGGCGCCGAGGACCCGGACGTGGTCGGGCTCGGGCGGTCGCAAGAGCGCAACCGCGAGGCGCCGCGAGGAGCTCACCATCAGGGAGGCGTTCGATGATTGCGACGGCCCCGCCGATCCCGGGCACCCCCTCCGGAACCGAGCGCAAACCGATGAATGCTGACAGTGGAAGGCCGCCCTCAAGGCATTCGAAATGACCTTCGATGGCCATGCCGGCGCGCGTGATTGCCCTCGTCGCCCCGGCTAATGGCCCGCGATCTTCGATCGCGCACGCTTGCCCGGGTAATTTGTCCCATCTGCCTTCGGCCCAAGCACCGGGGAGCGGGCCAGGCGCACGGGATCAAGACCCAGCGCCCGCCCGGCCGGCGCGGCGGCCGCTCCGGGCAGAAGACCGCAAGTCACCCGCATCGGGTGGAATCCCTCCGGTGCGGCTGGCATCACGCTATGGCCTATTAATGCTGTAGATTCTTGAGCGGCCACAGCGAGGGAGACAACCCAACGCCGCCACCCACACCACAGGAGTGCCACGATGAAGATGTCTTTGGGGCGCCGCCCCTTAGTCCTCGGTCTTGCCGCCCTTGCCGCCCTTGGAGTGGTCACTGCCGCCTGCAGCTCGTCGACGTCCTCCAGTACAGCCAGCAAAACGCCTTCCAGTACCGCCAGCAAGCTGCCGTCAGCTTCACCGACGGCAGCCGCGAGCCCGACGGCCAGTCCGAGCGGGTCGGCGTCCGCGCAGACGATCACGGTGACCGGCAAGAACACCAGCCTGGTGCTCGACGCATCGACCGCGCAGGCGCTGAAGAACGCTGGCGTGCAGATCAGTCCGGTCTCGCCCGCGACCGCCGCTTCGTCTGGCGGGATCAGGTGACCGCGACGAACTTCGTCCTCAACACCACCCAGGGCATCCTGTCGGCGACCGTGAACGGCAAGCACGTCCCGCTGCTCGCGGTCAACCTCTCGAAGATGATTCGCACGACAAGCGGCAGCGAGATCATTGCCAGCGGGATCAGCTCGACCATCGCCACGTCCGCTGCGCCGCTGCTCGACGCGAAGCTGGTCGTCAAGGTCTTCACCAAGGGGCTGCCGATCGGCGCGCTCACCGTCTACGTCACCAGCAAACCCGCCTAGGAGCCTGCTGAAAAGGCCCCAGGTAATGGTGTGTTTGCCGGCTTGGTGCTCGATGACCTGGGGTGATTGTCTCATGCAGGGTTTCGAGCGGGCAGACCGGCAGCTTCTGGACGCGGAGATGCTGGCCGGGCATCTGGTGCCGACGGGCAGCATGTCGGGTTCCTGGCCGCGCACCGGGCCGGGGTGTTCCCCGACGCGGATTACGCGGACTTGTTCTCCCGGCCGGGGGTGGGCCGGCCGTCGCTGCCGGCCACGCGGATGGCGGCGATCCTGGCCTTGCAGGCGCTGTATGACTATTCGGACCGGGAGACCGCCGGGGCGGTCCGGTTTCGATGTGCGGTGGAAGGTGGCCTGCGGGCTGGCGGTCGACGAGGCGGGCTTCGACCCGTCGTCGCTGGTGTACTGGCGGCGGCGGCTTGCCAGGTCCCAGCGGCCGCACCGGGTCAACGACGCGGTACGCAAGATCGTGGAGCAGACCGGGGTGCTGGCGGGCTGGCGGGCGGTGGATTCGACGATCCTGACAGCCGACCAGGCGAGCACGTACCGGCCGTCGCCGGTCCGCCGGGTGGTGATCCCCTAGCCCAGGAAAGCCGGCGAGCGCCTGCCCAGGGTGAACGGGTCCGCCGAGGGCCCGGGAACCTGCGGCGATGCCCCACGGTGCGCCGAAACCCGCCAGGCCCCGTCGCGACACCTGCGTGGCTCCAAGAACCATCGCAACAGGTACTTTGTCAAGCTGGTCTGGGACGGAAGGGGGCATGGGCTTGATGGCGGTCAGGGAGTGGGAGTCTCGCCAGGTCACGTATGGTGACCGGGCGCCTGGAGTGGTTGCTGCGCCGGATGGGCGCTGTCAGTGACCGTGACCGGTAGCGTTTGCGGGCATGGTGATCTGACCGGTCCGGCTTCGCCGGGCTGGCTTTACGGGAAGAGCGTTCTTGTCCGTCCCGGGGGTGCGG
>DATIYI010000161.1:0-42544 GCA_035517695.1 Streptosporangiaceae bacterium | reverse complement strand
GGCCGGCTGCCACTGCGCCACCTTGGCCCACCACACACTCGGGCTCGACCCGCCCGCCAGCTGCCGCCTCAGCTTCTACCTCTACAACACCCCCACCGAGATCGACCAGGCCGTAGCAGCCGTCGCCGCCATCGCCACCGGCCGTGGTGCCTGTCCTGCACCCAGGCGCTGGACCGTGGCCGCTGCGACGTGATCCCCTTCGGTGGCTAGCGGGCCGCTGCTCACGGCCACCCCACCCCGGATAGGCCGCGGAAAGCCGTTGACTATTGAATTGGATCCGATTTACTTTTTCTTTACTGACAGGGGATGCCTCACTCGTTCCTGCCGTCGGGCGGGCCTGTCCGCGCGAGCAGGGTTAGGTTCGTTCATGGGTGCGCTGCTGGACCGCGACGTCGAGCTCGCTGAGCTTGGCCGCCGGCTCGCCGGAGCCCGGGCGGGCTCTGGCCGGGTGATCGTGGTCGAGGGCCCGGCCGGCATCGGCAAGTCCTCGCTGCTCACGGCCGTGGGCCAGACCGCCCAGTCGGACGGCGCGACGGCGCTCCGCGCGCGCTGCAGCCCGCTCGAACAGCACGCCGCGTGGGGCATGGCGCGCCAGCTCTTCGAGCCGCTGCGAACCCGCCCGGGCTGGGATGAGCTGACGGTCGGCGCGGCCGGGCTGGCCGAGCGGGTGCTCGCACCGGAGGCAGAGCAGCCGGTGCTGGCGGGCGATGCGATGCACGCCGCCGTGCGCGGGCTCGTCTGGCTGGTCAGCAACCTCGGCGAGCGCATCCCGGCCGTGCTCGTCATCGACGACGTCCACTGGGCGGATGCACCATCGCTCCGCTGGCTGGCGCTGCTGGCGCGATCCCTCGGCGAGCTGCGGGTCAGCGTGGTCTGCGCGGTTCGCTCGGGCGAGCCACCGGGGGCACCCGAGCTGCTGGCGGAGCTGCTGGCCAGCGCTCCCGAGCCGCCGGTGCGCCCGCGGGCGCTCGGGCCCGCGGCGACGGAGACGCTTGTCCGCGAGCGCCTGCCCGCGGCGAGCGCGGGGTTCGCCTACGCGTGTCACGCCGTCACCGGCGGCAATCCTTTCCTGCTCGGCTCCCTGCTGACCCAGCTCGTTGCCGACGCCGTGGTACCGGACGACGAGGCAGCCGCGCGGCTGGGGGCGTTCGGGTCTGAGCAGGTCGCACGGGTCATCGAGCGGCAGCTCGCGCGGCTGCCGGACGGCGCCGGGCCGCTGGCTCACGCCGTCGCCGTCCTCGGCCCGGGCGCGGCGCTGCGCCATGCCGCCAGCCTTGCCCATCTCGGGCCCGCCGAGGCGGCCCGCGCCGCCGATGCACTGCGGGCCGCCGGTCTGCTCGAGGACGGCCCGGGGCTGACGCTCGCGCACCCGCTGATCGCCGGAACGCTGTATACGAGCCTGCCGCCGGGCGAGCGGGCGCTCCGGCACGCGGACGCCGCCGTGCTGCTCGCCAGCGAGCGCGCTGACCCCGAGCGCATCGGGCTGCACCTGCTGCGCACCGAGCCAGCGGGTGAGGCGGCCACCGTGGCGATGCTGCGCGACGCGGCGAGACGAGCCACGGCACGGGGTGCTCCGCAAAGCGCCGCGGCCTACCTGCGCCGGGCGGTCGCCGAGCCGCCACCCGGCGCCGCCAAGGGCGCGGACGTGCGGCTTGAGCTCGGCCTCGCGCTCGCCGCGTACATGCAGCCGGAGGCCTTCGACCTGCTGCACGAGGCGGTCGCGGCCGCCGCTTCCGTCCAGCGCGGCGCGATCGCGCTCAGTGGCGCGCGTGCGCTCGGGCTGAGCGGGCGCTTCGACGCGGCTCTCCAGCTGTGCCGCCAGGCGCTCGAGCATGCCGGAGCGTACCCGCCCGAGCTGCGCGAGCGGCTGGAGGCCGAGCTCGCCTGCAACGCCTCGCTGAACGCATCGACGATCGATGAGGTGCTCCGCTACGTGTGCGAGCGCCCGGCCGGGCCTTCGGCGCTTGAGCTGTGGCGGGTACTGGCGGCGGCGGGGACGACGTTCGGAAATCAGCCGGCCGCCACGACCATGGCGCTGCTGCGCCCCGTGCTCGAACGAGAGGTGCTGGCGGCCGAGCGCGGCTCCATCCTGTGGTCGATGATGATGGTGCTCCTGATCGCCAATGACGAGCTGGCCTCCGCCGTTGCGCAGTGCGGCGCGCTCATCGACGTCGCCCGCCCGCGCGGCTGGCTGATGGCGCTCACCCACGGCAGCATGTTCCGGGCGATGGCGCTCGTCCGCGCGGGCGAGATACGCGACGCCGAGGCGGATGCCCGGCTGGCGTTCGAATACAAGCTGCCGGTATCACCGGCACCAGCCATGCTGTGGTGCCTGTCGTTCCTGGTCGACGCGCTCGTGGAGGCGGACGACCTGGCCGGCGCCGACGCGGTGCTGACCGCCGCGCGCCAGCAGGGTGCGCCACCGGCCGGAGCGCTCCCGGCGCTGCTGCTGCTGCAGGGCCGCGCCCGGCTGCGGCTCGCACAGCACCGGCCGGAGGACGCGCTGGCCGACGCCCGGGCGGCCGCCGCCCGGGCCAGCGAACTCGGCGTGCGCCACCCGGTGTTCGCGAGCTGGCGCGCCGATGCGGCCGAGGCGCTGGTCATGCTGGGCGAGACCACCGAGGCACACCGGCTCGCGCATGAGCAGCTCCAGCTCAGCGAGCAGCTCGGCACGCCGGGCGCCCGCGGCTCCGCGCTGCGGGTGCTCGCCCGCACCGTGCCCGAGCCGGTCCCGCACCTGGAGCGGGCGGTTGAGCTACTGGCGGGCTCACCGGCGCGGCTCGAGCACACGCGTGCCCTGGCCGCCCTCGGCGCGGCGCTGCGGCGGGCGAACCGGCGGGCGGAGGCGCGCGCCCCGCTGTCGCGCGCGCTCGAGCAGGCGGACCGCGGCGGCATGCTGCTGCTCGCCCGGCGCGCCCGTGAGGAGCTCAACGCGATCGGCGCCCGTCCCCGGCGCAGCGCGCTCAGCGGCCCCGGCGCGCTCACCCCGGCCGAGTACCGCGTCGCCCAGCTGGCCACCCAGGGGCACGGCAACCGCGCGATCGCCGAGCGACTGTACGTGACGCAGCGCACCGTCGAGACGCACCTCACGCACGCGTTCCAGAAGCTCGGCATCAGCTCCCGCGCCGAGCTCGCGGCCGCCCTCGAGCCGCAGGCCGCCGCGGCCGAGCACGCGCTGACCGGCTGACCGGCCCGGCCGGCCTGTCCGTGACATTTGTCATGGGCAACTCGCGCTGAACCTCAGTGGAGGATCAGCCGGGCCTCGGCCAGGCTTGGTTCCATGACAACGACTGACCCGGCACCGGGACCGGGCCTGCGGCCGGACAGCCAATCGCCGCCCGCGGTCCGGCTGCGGGATCTGAGCAAGAGCTTCGGCCACGTCCAGGCCGTGCGCCACGTCGACCTGACCATCGACCAGGGCGAGGTGGTGGCGTTCCTGGGCCCGAACGGCGCGGGCAAGACCTCGACCATCGACATGATCCTCGGCCTGTCGACCCCCAGCGGCGGTGAGCTCTCGGTCCTCGGCATGACGCCCCAGCAGGCCATCCGGCGGGGCCTGGTTTCCGCGGTGATGCAGACCGGAGGGCTGCTCAAAGACCTCACCGTCGGCGAGACCGCCCTGTACACCGCCAGCCTGTTCGCCAGCCGCGCCGACGTGCCCGCCGCACTCCGGCGGGCCGGCATCGCCGAGATCGCCGACCGGCGGGTGGGCAGGTGCTCCGGCGGCGAGCAGCAGCGGCTGCGCTTCGCGATGGCCCTGCTGTCCGACCCGGAGCTGCTCATCCTGGACGAGCCGACCACCGGCATGGACGTGGAGGGCCGCCGCGAGTTCTGGGGCTCGATCCGCCATGACGCCGACCGGGGCCGGACGGTGCTGTTCGCCACGCACTACCTGGAGGAGGCCGACGCCTACGCCGACCGGATCGTGCTCATCCGCAAGGGCGAGATCGTCGCCGACGGCACCAGCGCACAGGTGAAGAGCCTCGCCTCCGGCCGGACGGTGCGGGCCACACTGCCGGGCGCCACCGAGCAGGCGCTGCGCACCGTGCCCGGCGCGGACAGCATCGAGGTGCGGGGCGACACCGTGCTCATCCACTCCGGCGACGCCGACAAGGTCGCCCGCTACCTGCTGACCGAGACCACCGCGCACGACCTGGAGATCACCTCACGAGGGCTGGAGGAGGCGTTCCTCGCCCTCACCGGCGACGACGGCAACACGGGAGGAAACCGGTGACCACCGCAACCACAGCCGAGCTCCGCGGCCGGCCGGTCCCGCCGATGGGCGGGTTCAGCGTCACCGCGCTGAAGCTGGAGATCCGCCGCCTGCTCCGCAACCGGCGCACCGTCATCTTCGCCCTGGTGACGCCGTCGATCTTCTTCCTGCTGTTCGGGCTCAACGCCGCGTACGCGAACCAGTCGGCCGGGAAGGGCAACGTCTCGGCCTTCATCCTGATCAGCATGGCGCTGTACGGCGCGGTGCTCGCGACCACCAGCGGCGGGGCGATGATCTCGATCGAGCGGGCGCAGGGCTGGACCAGGCAGTTGCGGCTGACCCCGCTGTCCCCGCCGGCCTACGTGCTGACCAAGATGCTCACCTCGATGGTGCTCGGCTTCGTCTCGGTGCTCGCGGTCTACATCGTCGGGTTCGCCACCCACAAGCCGTCCATGCCGGGATACCTGTGGATCGTCACCGGCCTGTGCGTGTGGATCGGCTCGCTGGTGTTCGCGCCCTTCGGGCTGTTCCTGGGCTATCTGCTGCCGACCGAGAACGTCATGCAGTTCATGGGCTTCATCATGATGCTGCTCGCGTTCGGCGGCGGCCTGTTCATCCCGCTGAGCACCTACCCGCACGCGCTGCAGGTGCTGGCCAAGTTCACGCCCCTGTACGGCCTCAACCAGCTGGTGCACTGGCCGCTGACCGGGGGGTCGATGGACATGTGGTGGGTGGTCAACGCCGTCGCCTGGCTGGCGATCTTCACCGCCGGCGCGGTCTGGCGGTTCCGGAAGGACACCGCCCGGGTCTGACACCCGGCTGAGCCCTCCGCTGCGGGGTCCTCAGCTGGCCCGCCGCTGCCGCGCATGCCCGCCGTGCGGCATGGCGCGGGGCGGCGCTGGAACGGCAGCGCTGGCATGCCTTCACACGGCCATCACAGTGGCTACACCTCCCATGCGTCCCGGTGCGCTGTTCTTGGACCGGCAAGCAGGCGCTAGGCAATGGAGGCGGAGGTGACCGTGGCCGACCTGCTGGTGCTGGCTCCGTGGATGATCTTCGGGGCCGCTCTTGCGGTGATCTGCTACCGGCTGCTGCGCCGCTGCGGCACCTCCGGCCGTCACCAGCGGGACAGCCGGTGACGGGTACCCCGGGCTGGGCATGGCTGGCGGCTGGGTGCGTCATCGCCGGCCTGCTCGCGGTCGATCTGCTCGTGAACCGGGGGCAGCCGGGGATGCGGCGGGCGGTGCTGGTCAGCGCCGCGTGGGTGGGTGCGGGCGTCGTCTTCGGGATCATCATCTTCTGGTGGCAGGGCGGCGAGGCGGGCCAGGAGTATTTCGCTGCCTACCTCATCGAGAAGGCGCTCAGCGTTGACAACATCTTCGTGTTCGCGCTGCTCTTCCAGGCATTCGCCGTGCCCGCCGCCTACCAGCACCGCGTGCTCTTCGCGGGCGTGCTCGGCGCTCTGGCGCTGCGCGCCTGCTTCATCGCCGCTGGCGTGGCGCTGCTCGAGCAGCTCAGCTGGGCCTTCTATCTCTTCGGCGCGTTCCTGCTCGTGGCGGCGCTGCGGATGGCGCGCGGCGGCGTGCGCGTGGACCCACGGCATGGCCTTGTGCTGCGCGGCCTGCGCAAGGTCATGCCGGTGACCGAGGAGTTCGACGGGCCGCGGTTCCTGACCCGCCGCGACGGCAGGCTCTCCGCGACACCGCTGCTTGCCGCGCTGATAGCCATCGAGACGACAGACGTCATCTTCGCGGCCGATTCGATCCCGGCGGCCTTCGGGGTGACGACCGACATGTTCATCGTCCTCACCTCCAACGCCTTTGCCGTTCTCGGGCTGCGCGCCCTGTACTTCGTGCTGGCCGGCGCGATGGAGCGATTCACCTATCTCACTCAGGGCCTGGCGGTCATGCTCGCGTTCATCGGCGTGAAGATGATCCTCGCGCAGGTGGTGCACATCCCCACCGTGGTCAGCCTTGGCGTGATCATCATGATCATCGCGGTCGCGGTCCTGCTGAGCGTCGGGAAGCAGCGCCGCCAGGCGGCCGCCGCTGCGGCCACGGCGTCCGCCGAGATGGCGGCACCCTCGACGACGGCCTCAGCCTCCGAGATGAGGCGGTCGCACGCGTGATCGGCCTGCCGCAACTCGATGTCTCCTCCCCGGTGTCGTACCTGGTCGCGCTCATCGCCCCCGCCCTGGACGCGCTCGTGCCGATCGTGCCGAGCGAGACCGCGGTGATAGCCCTGGGGGTCGCGACCGCCGGGCATTCCGACCCCAGGATCGCGATGCTCGTCGCGCTGGCGGCCTGCGGGGCGTTCCTCGGCGACAACCTCGCGTACCTGCTGGGGCGCCGCTTCGCCGCTACCGTCGAACGGCGCTTCTTCTCCGGTGAACGGGGCAGGCGCAGGCGCGCCTGGGCCGAGCATGCCCTGGACCGTTTCGGCGCCCGCATCATCATCGCCTGCCGGTTCGTTCCCGGTGGGCGCACGGCAGTGACCCTGACCTGCGGGATGGTCGGCTACCGGCGGCGGAGCTTCGTCGCCGCGAGCGCGTGCGCCGGCCTGATCTGGGCGGCCTACGCGTTTCTCATCGGCCGGGCCGGTGGCAAGACGTTCGAGGACCGGCCCTGGGTGGGCCTGCTGATCGCCCTGGGCGCGGCGCTGATCATCAGCGCCGCGGTGGAGGTCCTCCGGCAGGCGCGGCCCTGGCGCGTGCTCATGCGGACCAGGAGCCAGTCATCAGGCGGCTCACGCGAGCCGGTGGCCTCTCACCACGCCATGGCCCGGCGGCGCCAGCCCGGGCGGCCGGGCCGGGGCGCCGCCGGGAACTCGCCCAGCTGATCATTGAGCCGCACAGGTCGGCTCAGGCGGCCTGGCCGGGCCCGCCCGCGCCTGAGTCACCGCCCCGCGGGACTCCCGCGGGGCGGAAGATGGCCTCGTTGGCACGCAGCAGCTCGTCGTTGGCGGACCGGATAGCGCCGATCGCCCGGCTGAGGGCTGTCACCGCCCATGTGCGGCCCGGGCGGGGCCGTGTCGCCGTCATCGCGATCACCTCTCTGGGATCGGGCGGCCCGCATATCAGGCCGTTCCCCCCTGGATAGCCCCGGCTGGCGAAGGAGCGGTGTGCGGCCGGTGGAGGCCGGGTGGAGAACGAGCCCAGGCCAGCGGGCGGTGGCAGCTTCCCTCCGGTGTGGGGCTTCAGCGGCCCAGCGCTGGGGGATGAGTAGGTTTGCCGGAGGACAAGGGACGGCAGTCTGCGGAGAACCTGTGCGGTCAGCAAGCGAGCAGGGGGTCTTAGATGCCGTGGTTTCCGGACTTCGCCAGCGCCGTGGAGCTGGCGCGCGAGCAGACTCGCGCAACCGGTAAGGCCGATCCGGTCGGGCAGTACTTCGCCGCGCTGAACGACGGTGACGGCCACGCCCTGGAGACGGTGTGGCCCGGTGAGGTGGTGATCTACGACCCGCGCGCCGGCGAGGTCCGCGGGCACCGGCAGGTGCGGCGGTTCATCAGCCACAACCTGTCCTGGCTGGCCGGGCTCCACGCCCGCACCGAGCCTGTGGCCTCCACCGTCGCCGGGGGCCGGGCGGTGGTGGAACTGCTGGCCCGCCTGGACCACGAGGGCGGGGAGCTGACGTGGCCGCTGGCGGTGGTCGCCGAGTCTCCCGACGACCTGTCGGTCGTGTTCCGTACCTACTGCAGCCAATGGCCGGTCGACGAGCGGCGCCACATCCGGCCTCCCATCCTCGAGCCGGGGCCGGCCGGCCCCGGTGACGTCGTCGGCCGCTACCAGGCCGCGCTGGACGCTGGTGACACCGAAGCGGTGGTGAAGACCTTCGCGCCGGATGGGTATTTCCGCGGCCCCTTCGGCCCGCGCTACCTCCATCGCGGTACCGCCGAGCTCCGCTCGTTCTTCACCAGGTGCTTCAGCGCGGGCGGCGGCATCGGCCTCCAGCACTGCGTGGTGACCGACGACGGCGTGCGCTGCGCGCTGGAATACAACTGCGTCCGCTGGGGCAGCCACGACCTGCCGCCGCAGGCGGGCATCGGGGTCTACGAGCGCGGCCCGGACGGGCTGCTGGCCGCGGCCCGTGTCTACGACGATGTCGAAGCACCCCTCGGGCACCCCTGACGCATCCCCCGGCGTAAGTGGGGCCGCGCAGGTCCCGGCCCTGGTCAGTGGCCAGCGATCTGGCCGCCGTCGATGTGCAGGATCTCGCCGGTGATGAACGGCGATGACTCCAGGAACAGGATGCCGTCGACGATGTCGCTGACCTGGCCCACGTGCCCGACCGGGGGGAGCCGCGGGCCGAGCGCGGCGTAGCTTTCCGGTGGGTGCGTCGGCGTCTGGATGATGCCCGGCGAGACAGCGTTGACCCGGATGCCGCGGGAGGCGTACTCGATGGCCAGTGATCTGGTGGCCGCGGCGAGGCCACCCTTGGTGAGCGCGGTCAGCAAGGACGGCTCGCTGGAGGTCGCGTAATCGACCAGGGTGGTCGTGATGCTGACCACGTGGCCGCTGCCGCGCCTGGCCATCTCGGCGATGGCGCGCTGGGTCAGCCAGAAGAATCCCGTGAGGTTGACGCCGACCACAGCTGCGTAGTCTGCGGCGGTGTAGTCGGTGAAGGGCTTGGAGATGAACACGCCGGCGTTGTTGACGAGGGTGTCGATGCGCCCGAAGCGCCCGAGGGCCTCGCCGGTGATCCGGCCGGCGGTTGCGGGCTCGGCGACGTCCCCGGCGACGGTGAGCACATCCGGGTCCCCGCTGGGCTTGATCGTCCGGGAGACGGCCACGACCGCCCATCCCCGCTGCCGGTAGGCGGCGACAAGACCGGCGCCGATGCCCTGGGAACCTCCGGTGATGATGGCGACCCTGCGGTCCTGCTCGCTCATGGCCTTCCCTCCGCCAGCTGTAGGTGGTCATCGTGACGGCCGGGCTGCCCCCGGCCAGCAGACCCATTGAAGCGCCATTCCCAGTACCCACCTTTTCCGGGTGGTTTGGTGATATTTCTGTGGACTTCTGCGGGGAAGGGCGTGAGTGTGGATGCCAGCACCGGCCCCGGCAGCCCACGGCCCGCTGGCACTGACACGGGTCACTGACGCCAACCGGAAGGAGCCGAGGTCGTGGACATGAGACTCGAGGTTGTGGTGGTGCCCGTCGCGGCCCGGGCGGAGCTGGCCGGGCACGGAGTGGCGGTGAGCGAGGTGTTCCACGACGCTGGCGGGGTTTTTCACCACGCCGGGACCGAAGGGCGGGTAGCGGGGCCTGGTGACGGCCATCAGGGCTACGGCTCGTTCGTCTCGTTCAGCGACCCGGACGGCAACGGCGGGTTCGTCCAGGAGATCACGACGCGTCTTCCGGGCCGGTGACCCGGATGTGGACCAGCACGGAGGCGGACAGATGAGCGACTACGACTACGACGTGATCGTCGTCGGTGGCGGCTCGCCGGGCGAGCACTGCGCTGGCGAGCTGGCAGACGGCGGCCTGCGGGTCGCCCTGGTCGAGCGGGAACTGGTCGGTGGTGAGTGCTCGTACTGGGCCTGTATCCCGTCCAAGACGCTGCTGCGCCCCGGTGAGGCGGTGAACGGCGCGCGTGAGGCGACGGCCACCGCGCAGGTCGATCCCAAGGCGGCGCTGGCCTGGCGTGACTTCATGGTCGCGGACTACTCCGACGCCGGGCAGCAGCAATGGCTGGCCAGCAAGGGCATCGACCTGATCCGCGGCACCGGCAAGCTCGCCGGGACCGGCGTGGTCGAGGTCGACGGCGTGCGCCACACCGCCAGGCATGTGGTGATGGCGAACGGCGCCGACCCGGTCGTACCGCCCGTCCCCGGCCTGGCCGGGCTGGCGGGCGTGTGGACCAACCGGGAGGTCACCGGGATGAAGGCCATCCCGCGCCACCTGCTCATCCTCGGCGGCGGCCCGGTCGGCGCGGAGATGGCCCAGGCCGTGCACCGCCTGGGCGGTGAGGTGGCACTGGTCGAAGGCGCCCCCCACGTGCTCGCCCGCGAGCCGGTGCCGCTGGGCGAGGCGCTCGGCGAGGTCCTGCGCCGCGAAGGCATCGAGCTGCTGGTGGGCACGCGCGCGACCGCCGTGCGGCGCGACGGCGAGGACTACGTCCTCACCCTCGACAGCGGCCGCGAGCTGCGCGGCGACCACCTGCTGCTGGCCACCGGCCGTCGCCCGCGCACCAGCGGGATCGGCCTGGAGACGGTCGGCATCACCGCCGGGCCAGCGGGCATCCCGGTCGACGCGCACCTGCGGGCCGGTGAGCGGTTGTGGGCGGTCGGCGACGTCAACGGCGTGCGGCTGCTGACCCACGTCGGCAAGTACCAGGGTGAGGTCGTCGCGGCGAACATCCTCGGCGAGCCGCGCGAAGCCAACTACGAGGCCATCCCCGACGTGGTCTACACCGACCCGCAGGCGGCCTCGGTGGGCGCCACCGAGGCCGCTTTCAGCGCCACCGTCCCGGTGTCCGAGGTGGCCAAGACGGCCACCTACACCCGCGCCTACGCCGAGTCCAACGGCTTCTTGACGCTGCTGTCCGACGGGGAGCGGCTGACCGGCGCCCACGCGCTCGGCCCCGAGGCCGGCGAGTGGCTGCAGCAGGCCACGCTGGCCATCCGCGCCCACGTGCCGCTGCCGGTGCTCCGCGACGTCATCCAGCCCTTCCCCACCTTCTCCGAGATCTACGTCGCCGGCCTCAAGGCACTCCACGGCCAGATCGCCGCGGCCCGGTGACGGCAACTGGCGACACGGTGGCTAACGTGCGGCTCGCCGCCCGGCCAGGATGACCTGCGCTGGCGCTGGCTGCGCGTACAGCATCTCGACCAGCGGTGACCGGCAGGTGAGTACACGGTCGGCGGGACGCCGGTCAGGTTGGTGACCGTCTGGCGCCGGGATCGGTCATCATCTGCCCCCTACTCAGATACTCCAGCAACGGCCCGATCATGCCCGGCTGCTGTCGGATTGCCGCGGTTGCATGCCGCGCCCTGCCTTGGTTTGATGCGAACGTCGGGCAAGGAGGTGAGCCCATGGCCGAGACCCTGCCATCTCAGCTGGTTGTCCAGACAACCACGAGCGCGCTGCGGGAGAAGGCTAAGCTCCGGCGGCATTTCCGGCGCTTCGACATGCTGTTCTACCTGATCTGCACGGTGGTGACGCTCGACACCATCGGCGCGGTGGCGAGCAACGGGGCGCAGGGATTCACCTGGCTGCTGTTCCTGGCCGTTTTCTTCTTCCTGCCGTACGCGCTGTCCATCGCCGAGCTTGGCTCGGCGTTCCCGCAGGAGGGCGGCCCGTACGTGTGGACCCGGCTCGCGTTCGGGCGGCCGCTGGCAGCCATCAACGCCGTCATCTACTGGGTGTCCAACCCGATCTGGGTGGGCGGATCGCTGACGATCGTGTCGCTGGCCGCGCTCGGCGAGTTCTTCACCCCGATCAGCGGCGCCTGGCAGTACGTGTATGCGCTGCTGTTCATCTGGTTCACCATCGGCACCGCGATCGTGTCGCTGCAGTACGGCAAGTGGGTGCCGACGCTCGGCGCCTGGGCACGCGGGGCCGTGCTGGCGTTCTTCGAGGTCTCGGTCATCCTGTACGCGGCCAGGCACGGGCTGCACGGCTTCGGCGGTCACGCGTTCCTGCCGACCTATGTCATCTTCATCGCCGTGGTGCCGGTGCTGTTCTTCAACTTCGCCGGCATGGAGGTGCCGTCGGCTGCGGGCGAGGAGATGACCAATCCCCGGCGCGACGTCCCGTTTTCCATCGCCTGGTCGGGCCTTGCCACCGTCCTCGCCTACGGGATCCCGGTCCTGTCCATCCTGCTGGTGCTCCCCGTCAGCCAGGTGACGGGGCTCAGCGGGTTCCTGGATGCCGCCAAGGCGGTCTTCACCGTCTACGGTGGCCACGTCACCGCCAGCGGCACCGCGACGCTGACGGGCGCCGGACTGGTGCTCGGCCGGATCACTGCCGTGGTGTTCGTCTTCGCGCTGGCCAGCGCGGGGGCGACCTGGATCATGGGAGCCGACCGGAACGAGGCGGTCGCGTCCTTTGACGGCGGCGGCCCTCGCGTGCTCGGCAGGTTCTCGGCGCGGTTCGGCACCCCGGTCGCGATGAACCTGCTCTCGGGCCTGGTGGCGACCGTGCTCATGGTGGCGGCCTTCCAGATCACCGCCGGCAACGCCAACAAGTACTTTGAGGCGGTGCTGGGCCTGACGATCTCCACCACCACCATCTCGTACCTGCTCATCTTCCCGGCGCTGATCAAGCTGCGGTACTCGCGCCCCGAGGTCGACCGGCCGTACCGGGTTCCCTGGGGAACCGCGGGTGCGTGGCTGTGCTCGCTGGTGCCCACCTTCTGGGCGCTGCTGGCGACGGTCGCCCTGATCTGGCCCGGTTTCGGCGTTGGCTGGTTCGGCACCAGCGGTCAGCCCAACGATGGCCTTGCCGCGCTCAGCTTCTCCCACCAGCGGATGGCCTACGAGCTCAGCCAGCTCGTGCCGCTGGCGGTGATCATCGTGATCGGCGTCATCTTCTACGCCCTTGGGCGCACCACCCGGCAGAACGTGGCAACCGAGCCGGTCACGGCCGCATCCGTCCCGGCCGCGGCGGCCGGGACGGCCGATCCGGCCGGGGTCGACCCGGCCACGTGACGACCGCAGCGCCGTTCTGCTTCAGCCGGGCTTGTCTTCCTGGCAGGTCTGCGGCCGGTGCTAGTGCACATGCCTGCAATTACATGTTCGAATTGCGGGCTCCTCGCCGGGTGGCGAGCGACTCCCGGGCTAGCCCGGGTTGGGGCTGGCGTGGGCGGGCCGGTGCCGGCCAGGGGACCCGCGGGCGCCGCGGTGATGGGCGCGGCGGCGCGGGTCACGTCGCGAGGGGGCGACACCTGGCAGGTGGGCCCCGGCGCGGCGGTGCGTGACGCCGGCCACCAAGCTGGCCGGCGTGATCCCGCCGCCGTGGCGGGCGGCGATATTGGCTGCCGCGGACAGGTCGCGGTGGCCGGTGAACAGGCAGAACGGGCAGGCCAGCACCCGCCCGGCAGGCTTGGGCACGCGGCTGGCGCAGGCGGGGCAGGTGGAGGAGGTACCCCGCTCGTCCACCAACTGCAGGGCGATCCCGGCGGCCTCGGCCTTGTCCTTCAAGACGGTGATCAGGTGGCCGATGCGCCAGTCGCGGGTGCGCTGGTTGTGCTGCCGCCCCGCCTTGAGCCTGAGGACGCCGCGCGGGTCGCCGACCGCTAAGGTGCCGACTCGGCGGGCCACCGCCCAGCCGATGACGGTCTTGGCGGCTTCGTGCTGGGCCTGGCGGACCCGCCGACGGTGCCGCGCCTCGGCCAGCCGCTGGCGGCGCCGGTAGTGCCGCCACCGCCGCGAGCCTTTCTGCCCGGGCTTGGGGGCGCGGCGGGCCACCGCTCGCATGCGGGCCTTGCGGTCGGCCAGGTGCATCCGGTGCTCGGCGCGGATCGCCCGCCCCGACACCAGCAGCCCTTGCCCGTCCGGGCCGGCGACCGCATATGGGTGGATGATGCCCAGGTCTATCCCTGCCACCTGGCCGGGATCCGGCTCCAGGCCGGCCGGGTAGCAGGCGACCGGCACCTCGGCGGTGACATCGACCCACAGCCGCCCCGCATCGTAGAGCAAAGTGACCGACCGGACCTGTTCTTCCGGGTAGGGCAGGTCGCGGTCCAGCCGCACCCAGAGCGGTGGGCGGCCGCGGGCGACCGGGATCCGCAGCCGCCTGCCCGCCAGCGTGAAGGTGCCGTAATACCAGCGGATCGGCACCAGCGCCCGCCGCCGCCGCGGGAACCGCGCCGTCCGGTCGCCTTCCTTGCGGCGTTTCGCAGCAGCGAACCAGGCATCGCAGTAGCGGCGCAGCACCGACCGCGCACCGACGGTATCTAACTCCCCGAAGCAGCCCGGGCCAGCGCAGGCGAGCTCCCGGCACAGCTCCTGATAGCTCACCAGCGGCCGGTCCTGCCGGGCCCGCCGCCACGCGTTCAGCTCCAGCACACACGCCCACACATCACCCGCCGACACCAGCAGCCCCACCAGCCGCCGCCGCTGCCCCCGGGTGACCCGCAGCCCCATCCGGGCGGTCCGGTGCACCACCTCCGGCGACAGCGGGTCACGGCTTCTGGGCATGCACCCCAGCACATCAGCCGCCACCGACAAACCAGATCCCACACGCCCCGGGACAAATACACTGGCGTAATTCCAGATACGACCACTAGCTGCGGGCCGCTGGTTCCGGCGTGGCCGCGGCGGCGATATTGACCAGCCAGCTGACGCCGAACCGGTCGGTGCACATGCCGAAGGTGTCACCCCACGGAGCGGGACCCAGTGGCATGGCGACGGTGCCGCCTGCCGAGAGCTTGTCCCAGTAGCCGCGCAGCTCGCCCTCATCCGCCTGCCCGCCGCTCAGTGAGATCGAGAAGTTGCTGCCGGGTGTGTAGTCCATCTGGTTCGGCGTGTCGGACGCCATCAGCACGAGGCCGCTGCCGGTGGTGAGCATCGAGTGCATGATCTTGTCCTGCTCGGCTGGGTCGTCGCTGGCGTGAAACTCAGCGAACGTGCTGCTGGCCAGCTCCCCTCCGAATACGCGCTGGTAGAACTCCATTGCCTCGTTGGCGTTGTCACGGAAACTGAGATACGGGCTGAGCTGGGTGCTCATGTCTCCCCTTCCTTCCTCGCTCGGCTTGATGTTTCATCACAGGGCAGCGGAGTGAAGGCCCGGCCGAGGAGATGTGCAGCCCAGATGGAGCCCGGCAGGCCCCGTCAGGCGGGCATGCGCCCCAGCAGCTGGGTCAGCAGCCGGGCGCTCGCCTGCGGCCCGTTGATCTCCAGCCAGGAGACCGTGCGGTCCCGGGCCGCGACGCCGACGAGCAGTGGGGTGGCCATGTGGCAGGCGCACATCGGTGGCCGGATGACCAAGCCGGACCGCCCGGGCATGCTGAGCTGGCTGGTCACGGCGAAGGGATAGAAACGCCCCACCCGCTGGTGCATGTACGCGACAAAGGCGGCCGCTCCCTGCGGGGTCCGGAACTGCAGGGAGCGGCTGACCACGAGCGTCAGCCGCCGGGACTCACCCTGGAAGGTCCGCTGCCAGCCGCCGGTGTAACCCCAGCTGGCCAGCTGGGCGGCCAGATCAGGCGCGGTTGAGTCCTTCTGCACATCCTGGCTGGTCAGCCGCTGGGTGGCGACCGCCAGCCCGGTGACAGCCGCGGCGGGCAGGACACCGCTGGGGGCGGCGGGGCGGGCTGGCGAGCTCCCGCACGCGGTGATGGCCAGCGCCAGCGCGGCGGCGCCCGCTGCCGAGATGCACCGCGAGCTGAATTCCGCTGCCGAGGTAGACGACATTCGTCACCATCCCCGGTATCCGGTTCGGCCCGGTGGCACCGGCGGGCTCAAGCCGGATCCGTTCCGGCCGTATCACGACTTTCACCTCGCCTCGCCAGGAGACATCGCCGCGGCGTACCTCCACGGAGATCCCGTTCGCCAGGCGCAGGTGAGTGGCACCGCCTGACGAGCCGGCCGCGGAGGCGTCCATCAGGTTCGAGACGCCGAGGAAGTCAGCGACAGACGCCGAGGAAGTCAGCGACAAAGGCGTTGGCAGGTTCCTCGTAGAGGTCGCGGGGCGATGCGGCCTGCTCGATCCGGCCTTAGCGCGGACAGGTCTGAGCATCTGCCCGGCATCCCAGACACGGCCACTGTCAGCTACTGATGACCCTGGTCGCCCGGGGCCGCACCGACGCCCAGATCGCCGCCGACCTGTCCATCGGCGTCCGCTCCCGCCTCGACCGGATCCGGGCCAAGACCGGAAGCCACCGCCGCGCCGACCTCACCCGGCTGGCCCTGCAGGCCAACCTCGTCTTACCCGGGCCGCGTTGCCAGGAGGCCGATGATGATCCGCTGTTCGGCCTTCGCTGCCCCCGATCCCACACCACCTCGCCCCGTGGTCCATCGTGCGAGGTCGGAAGGTGTCGAGCCGCGGTCGCTTGCCGCGCGGGGGTCGGCGCCCGCGCGGAGAAGTGCCTCCACCGCGGCTGAGCATCGGTTCTGGACGGCTCGATGCAACGGCGTCACGCCGCCCAGGGCGGCAGCGTTCGGGTCGGCACCCGCGTCAACGAGGTACTCGATGACCGCTCGCTGACGTGCCGGATTCCAGTTCGGTGCGCCGGGCTCACCGATGACGGCTCCCGCGGAACCCCGGGTCAGTTCACCGTTGCGGCCACCTGCCGGATCCGCCGCCGGAAACCCGGCCCGGCATATACGCAATAAGCGGGGGCCAGGTCAGCGAACTTCGGTGTACTCGGTGCGGTCCAGCTGCACGAGGTTGGGGTAGCCGCTGCCCTCTGGCTCTTCGACGTCGCTGTACTGGCTGCCGTCCAGCCGCACGACGCGGAAGCTGCCCACAGACAGCAGCTTGCGCAGGTGCCGCAGCCCGCTCATGCCCGCGAGCGCGACAGCTATGGCGGCGGCGAGGACCGAGCCGCCGAACAGCGCGAACCCGCCGGCGACGTATCCCAGCATCATCATGACCACGGCGGCCAGCAGCGCCACCGGCACGGCCGCCACCAGCAACAGCGCGAGCAGCATCACGGCGACCATGGCCCTGGCCGGCCTGTCCGGCGTCCGCTGCGCGTACCAACTGGTCATCACGCCCACCTCTCAAGGCCCGAGCCCGTCAAGGGCCCGCGCCTACCCAGGCAACACGACATGTCGCGTCATCTCTTGTCAACGCGCCTCCCGATCAGAATCATCCCCGCAACCGTCCGGGGCGCTGTATCACCCTTGCCTTGCCGCTTCGGGGTGGCGAGTATGGCGCAATGGCTGGGGTCACGGTGCGGCGCGTTGATTTCGGCTACTTCGTACGGCCAGCGCAGGAGACCGGGACGGGGATGCCCCGGGTCGAGCCCTGCCTGGGCTATGTCGTCGGCCACCCCGAGGGGATGATCTTGTTCGACACCGGGATGGGCTCCCATCCCGAGGTTGACGCGCATTACCGCCCCCGCAGGGTGGGGCTGGGGGAAGCGCTGGCGGCCATCGGAGCACGGATCGGTGACATCAGGCTTGCCGCGAACTGCCACCTGCACTTCGACCACTGCGGCGGCAACCCGCTGCTCGGCAGGATCCCGGTCTTCGTCCAGGACATCGAACTCGCCACCGCCTGCCAGTCACCTGATTACACCCTGCCCGAACTCATCGAAGGCAGCCGGTTCGAACACGTGACAGGCCAGGCTGAGATGCTGCCCGGGGTCTTTCTGATGCCGACGCCAGGTCACACCAGCGGGCACCAGTCACTGATCGTGCGCCGGCCGGACGGAGCGGTGATCGTGGCGGGGCAAAGCCACGACACGGCCACGCAATACGCCGCCGACCAGCTCGCATGGCAGGCCCATCGTGATGCGCATGATCAGCCCCTGCCCGCCATCCCGGACTGGATCGATACCCTCCAGCGGCTCAATCCCCGGATCGTCTATTTCGCCCACGACCGCTCCATCTGGGCCCCCTGACAGAACTCATTGCCGCCGCCGGCATATCCCAGCCGACCGGACGGACGCATGTGCGTTGCGCCAGATACTTACGCGCCCTGAGGCGAATCACAGGCCCTGCGGGTTGGCAACCCGCCCAGGCCGCACGTTGCCAGACTTGACCCGCCTGGCCGCCGGCCGTCCCGCTGCAGGCTGTCATATCCGGGTATGCGCACGCCTGCGGCGCCCGCCGCCCTACAGCCGTGGTATGACGGCAGACCTGGCTCCCTGGCGTGATGACACCGCCGGGAGAGCTGGGCAGGCTTGGCCCGGTGAAGATTTCTCACGGGATACCGAAGGCATTCCGGTCGCGTAGCCGCCAGCGCACGATGCTCGGTCGCGGCCGGCCAAGGCCACTGCCGCCCTGCACGCCGAATGACGGTTCCCGCGCCTGGGGTTGACTCAAACTCACGCAGAGATCACGCAGATGCCCGAGAACAACCGTAGAGGATTTGGCCTATACCCGGTTCAGGGGTGTTCCGGATTCGTGCGGAACCCCGGGCGGTGTGCGAAGCATCGGAGGTCCTCGTGACGCAACTTGGCTCCCCGGCCACGCAGAGCGGGCCGGGCGATAGCGGCGGCCGGAAGGCGGCGCGCGGATCGCGGCTCACCCGACGGCGCCGTGTGCTGCTCGGGGTAGGCATCGCGGCGGCCTTGATAGCGGTCGGAGGGCTGATCGGTGCCTCGTTCGTGAAGTCGCCGCAGCAGCTTGCGGCGGACACCGCGGCTCCGCCCCCCACCGTGACCACGGCGGCGGTCGTTTCTCAGGTCCTCACCTCGTCGGTTCAGATGCGTGGGGTGGTGTACCCGGCGGCGCAGTACGACGTGTACGCGAGCGCCCCGTCATCGAGTTCGTCGCCGGGCCTGGCCACGGGCAGCTCGTCCTCGGCAACGGGGTCGTCGACGGGTGGGGTGTACATATCGAAGCTGAAGGTCGCCGTCGGCGACACGATCACCAGCGGCGAGGAACTCGCCGAGATCGACGGCGAGCCGCTGTTCGCGCTGGCTGGCAAGGTTCCCGCGTGGCGGGACCTGACGCCGGGCGAGAGCGGCCCGGATGTGACTGAGCTGCAGCGCGCCCTCGCCTCGCTCGGGTACTACGACAGCGGTGACACGCCCGGGTACTTCGGCCCGGCGACCGAGTACGCGGTGTCCCTGTACTACGGGCACCTCGGCTACACCGCGCCGTCCTCGGGCGGCGTGCCAGCGGCGGACGTGGTGTTCCTGCCGTCGCTGCCCGCGACGGTGGTCGCGGTGAACGGCGCGACCGGCGAGCAGCCCGGCCAGCCGTTCCTCGAGCTCGCCGCCCGCGGGTCGCTGGCGCTGACCGGTGAGCTGCCGCCGGCCTACGCCGGCCAGGTGAAGTCCGGCCTGAAGGTGACGATCTACGACGAGGTCACCGGCATCCACGCGGCGGGGACCGTGACCGATCTGGGGACCGCGACCACCACGGTGCCGACCGGGACGGTGGTGGATATCGGGAGCGGCTCGGGTTCGGCGGGCTCTTCGGAATCTGGCAGCTCCGCCTCTACCGGGTCGAGCAGCTCAAGCAGCTCAAGCAGCTCAAGCAGCACCGGCAGCTCAGGCGTGACGCCGTTCATCCCGCTGACCGTGCGACCGTCCCGCCCGCTGGCCTCGGCGCTGAACGGCGAGAACGTGCTGGTCACCGTGGAGACCGGGCAGACCGAGGGCCCGGTGCTCACGGTCCCGGTCGCCGCGATCGTCACCACCGCGTCCGGCACGAGCTACGTCACCGTGAGGGGCGCGCACGGGAAGCAGACCGACGTGCCGGTGACGCCGGGCATCTCCGAGAACGGCTACGTCCAGGTGACACCGGTCAAGTCCGGCGCGCTCGCGGCGGGCGAGCACGTGGTGGTGAGCGGCTGATGACCGCGCCGGTGATAGAGCTCCGGGGCCTGGCCCGCACCTATCCCGGGCCGCCGCCGGTACCGGCGCTGCGCCCGGCCGACCTGGTCATCGCCGACGGCGACTATCTCGCGGTGACCGGGCCGTCCGGCTCGGGCAAGTCGACGCTGCTGCACCTGCTCGGCCTGCTCGACGCACCGACCGAGGGCAGCTACCTGCTGGACGGCCTGGACACCTCCGCGCTGAACGACCGGGACCGGTCAGCGCTGCGTGGCAGGCGGATCGGGGTCGTGTTCCAGGCCTTCCACCTGCTGCCCTACCGGACGGCGCTGGAGAACGTGCTGCTGGCCGAGCTGTACAACCGGACGCCACGCGGCGCGCGGCTGCGGGCGGCGGTGGACGCGCTCGACGCGGTCGGGATGGGACACCGGCTGGACGCGCTGCCCACCACGCTGTCCGGCGGGGAGAGCCAGCGGGTCGCGATCGCGCGGGCGCTGGTGAACCGGCCGAGCCTGGTGCTGTGCGACGAGCCGACCGGGAACCTGGACTCGCAGAACGCGGCCGCGCTGATGGACCTGCTCGACCAGCTCAACGCGGCCGGTTACACGATCGTCGTGATCACCCATGACGCTGGGGTGGCGGCCCACGCGAGCCGGACGATCGCGATCAGCGACGGCGTGCTGTCCGAACACGGGGCCGATCATGGCTAGCCCGGCCACCGGCCTGCCGTCGCCCCGGCTCTCCGCCCGCGACGCGACCGCCGAGGCGGTCGCGGGCATCGTGCAGCGGCCGGGCCGGGCCGTGCTCACCATGCTCGGCACGGTCCTGGGCGTGGGCGCGTTCGTGGCCGTGCTGGGCCTGACCGCCACGGGGGCGGGCCAGATCTCGCACCAGTTCACGGTCCTCGAGGACACCACGGTGACCGTGGAGGACAACGGCCCGGCCAACGACGTCGCGCCGCCCGGCACCAATCCCGCCGTCGGCTTCCCGGCCGACGCGGACCAGGTCGCCGGCCGCATCAACGGGGTGTCCGCCGCGGGTGTCTGGTGGCCGGTCTCCCTCCCGGAGAACGCGAGCTTCACCGGCTCGCTCGCGCTGTCCGCCACCGCCTCCCAGACCGTCAGCCTGCTGGCCGCCTCACCGGGCGCGGTCCGGGCGATGGGGCTGTCGATGGTCGCGGGCTCGCCGCTGACCACCTACGAGAACGACACCCGCCAGCACGTCGCGGTCATCGACACCAGCACCGCCGCCGAACTCGGCATCTCCCCGGCGCGGCTGCCCAGCCATCCCGCGGTGTTCGCCGACGGCATCGCCTACACCGTGGTCGGCGTCTACAGCTCCGCGCAGCGCGTGGTCAGCGACGAGAGCGCGATGCTGATCCCGGAGAACACGGCCCTGGCCGACTACGGCAACCCGCAGCCCGGCATCGGGAACCAGGACGAGGCCCAGATGGTCGTCGCGACCAGGACCGGCGCCGCGCAGGCGGTGGCGCGCCAGATCGCCGCCGCCGAGCTGCCCACCGATCCGAGCCGGCTGGTCGTGACCTCACCGCCCAACCCGCAGAACCTGCAGAGCGAGGTGAGCGGCGACCTGGCCGGCCTGTTCCTGATCCTCGCGCTGGTCAGCCTGCTGATCGGCGCGGTCGGCATCGCGAACACGACGCTGGTCGCCGTGCTCGAGCGCACCGAGGAGATCGGCCTGCGCCGCGCCGTCGGCGCCCGGCCGCGGCACATCGCCACCCAGTTCCTCGCCGAGTCCACCACGCTCGGCACGCTCGGCGGGCTGATCGGCACCTGCATCGGCGTCGGGGTCGTGGTGATCTTCGCCGCGGCCAAGGACTGGACCGCGATCCTGAACCCGGCCTACACGCTGCCCGCCCCGCTGATCGGCAGCGTCGTCGGCCTGCTGGCGGGTGCCTACCCCGCGCTGCGCGCAGCGCGGACCAGCCCGCTCGCGGCCCTGCGGCACGCATGAAGGGAACGACGATGAGCCTCCGCGCCGGCCTCGGCCTTCGCCTTGGCCTTGCCGCCTGCTGTTGCGCGGCCCTGGCCGCGTGCACGGCCGGCCCGCCCAAGGGACCGAACACGACCGTGACCACGCCGAGTGTCGGCCGGCCCCAGCCGCCCGCCTCGGCCCAGGCGGCGCTGTCGGGCGAGGCGTTCACCCCTTACGCCGCGCTCGGCATATCCAGCAACGACGGCCTGGCACCCGGCGAGTCTCAGTACACCCTCGCCGGGCCGTGCATGAGCGCCGCCGGCTATCCGGGCGTGACCACCAGCGATTTCATCGTCCCCCTCAGCATCTCTATCGGCGGGGGCCTGGCTTTCACGCAGCCCTGGGGCGGATGGGGTTACCTCGGCTCCGCCGACGCACAGCAGTACGGCTTCCGGGTCCCCCCGGGCGCTGCGCTCACCGCGCTCGGGCTCGGGGGAACGCCGCCGGCCAACCCGCCGAGCGTGTCCGCGGCCGAACAGGCCGCGGCCGGCAAGTGCGGCACGATCATTCAGGACTTCAGCAACGCCACCCAGGACGGCGCGCTGGCAGGCATCAACGCGCTGGGCAACGACATCACCAACGACGTGCAGCACGACCCGGCGGTGAAGGCTGCCACCCGGGCCTGGTCCGCCTGCATGGCGAAGAACGGTTACACCTTTGACCAAGCGCAGAGCGTGTGGGGCCAGGAGCTGCGGGCCATGTACGGGAACGGGCCGATAAGCATCGGTGCCCCGGTCAGCGCGTCCGCCCAGCAGGCGCAGCTCGCGACGGCCGTCGCCGACGCCGGCTGCACCCAGTCCAGCGACCTGGCCGGGATCTACTTCGCCGTCCAGGCCAGCTACGAGCAGCAGCTGGTCAACGCGAACCAGCAGGCGCTCACCACCGCGGTCAAGCAATACCGCGCCGCCTACGCCAAGGAGCTGGCCAAGCTCCCGGCGCTGCTGCGGACGACTAAGGCCCAGCCGTTCCGGCGCCGGTCAGCCCCCACGGACCGCGCCTCGGCCGCCGGCTGATGTGAAGGGCACGATCATGCGCATCCGAACCGGCCTCGGCGTTCTGATCTGCTGCTGCGCGGGCCTGGCCGCCTGCACCGCCGCCGCGCCCAAGGGACCGGACACGACCGTGACGACGCCCAGCGTCGGCAGGCCGCCGGCCCCGGTTTCCGCCCAGGCGGCGCTGTCGAGCGAGGCATTGACGCCCTACTTCGGGCTCGGGGCCGCCACCGACGACGGGCTGGCGCCCGGACAGACGTATGCCGCCCTGCACACCGCGTGCATGAACGCCGCTGGCTACGGCCAGTACGCGGACAGCACGCCGTACCCCGTGCGCGCCAACCGGGGCATGGCGTTCGCGCAGGCATACGGCCCGTGGGGCTACATCGGCACCGCCGATGCCGCGCAGTACGGCTTCGCGGTCCCCACCGCATCCGATTCCCTCGGCTCGCCCGCCAACGCGGTGAGCAGCCTGCCAACCGCCGCGCAGGCCGCCGCGAACAAATGCGCCAACATCATCGCGGAGTTCAACGACGCCCAGTTCGCCACCTCGATGGCCGGTATCGAGACAATGAACAACGTCATCAGCACGGAAGTGATCCAGGACCCAGAGTTCAAGAACGCGATGAAGGCCTGGTCGGCCTGCATGGCCAGGAACGGCTACACCTCGTCCGACGCGGACGCGCTCGCGCTGCAGGAACTGGACGCCCTGGGCCTCCGGGCCACCCCGGGAGCGGGCCCGCCCTCAGGGCCGACCGCTGCGCAGAACCAGGCGCAGATCGCGACCGCCGTGACCGATGCAGGCTGCACTCTGTCCAGCGACCTGGCCGGCATCTACTTCGCCGTCCAGGCCAGCTACGAGCAGCAGGTCATCGACGCCAACCAGCAGGCGCTCAACGCCGCGGTCCGCGAGTACAAGGCCGGCTACGCCAAGGAGCTGCGCGAGCTCCCGGCCCTGCTGCGCACAGCATCGGCCACCCTCGACCTGCCCGGCCCGGCTGGCAAGCCCGGCGCGCCGGGCCGCGCGGGCAAGCCTGCCCCCACCCGCTCCTGACGGCCTACGCCCCCGGCCGGAATGGCCCTGGGTCGTCAACCGGCCACAGCGCCCGCGAACGCTGCTCCGGGTACGGGACGACCTCGGGGCCGTTCGTGCCGAGAAGGCGCGTCGGGCCGCCGGAGCTCGCGTGCGCCCCGGCCAGGTGGACCGCTGGCATCCGCACCAGCACGTCGGAGTAGAGCGTCTCGTAGAGGCGGTCAGGGGCGGAGTACGGCCAGGCCCGGCGGTACCCGTCGACGATGGACGACGGCGCCAGCGCACTGAGGCCGGCGCGCGGCCCGGCGTCGAGTTGCTGGTTGATCGAGACGAACAGCCGCCCGCGCCCGGGTCGGGCGTCCGGACGGTGAGCGTCAGCCAGTTGGGGTCGTCGGCCGTTTCCGAGCCCCACGGGGCGGACTGCGGTGGCGGCGGCCCGAACGCCGTCGCGTCGCGTACGCCAACGACGTACCGGGACGGGGGCTTGCAGGTGCAGCGCGCCGGCCAGCGGCTCGGCGTACGGGATGCCGCGGAACACCGCGAGCTCGTCGTCCCAGGCGCCACGGAGCGCACCGAGCGACGTCGTGACCGTGGGAGGAGTCCTGTCCATGGCCGTGACGGTCCCAAGTCAGCCGACTTAGGTCAACCGACTTTTACGAGGTGAACAGCTCGTCGAGGTGACGGTGACGTCAGTGCCTGGCTCAGGTCAGCAGGGTCGAATACGCGCAGACCCTGCGTCTGATTGCCTCATACTCGGAGCTAAGGAGGTCGCTCACCCGCGAGGTGCCGATGGATGACCCGAACGACCCGTATAACCGGGATAACTTGTCATGGAACTGGTCATTTGGCGGGCCGAAGTGGCGGCCGTTCAGCGGCCGAAGCAGGCGCGGGCCGCGCCTGCCACCGCCGCCATGGGCCAGGAAGCCGCCGAAGCCGAGTAAGGCCGAGCGCGAGCAGGAGAAGCGCGCCGACGCGCGAGCAGAGCGGCTACACCTGGTTGGCCTGACCAACGCCGCGGTGATCATCATGGGCGTGGTCCTCGGCGCGGTGGTGGTCACGCTCGTATTGGTGCTGGCCAGCCATTATTAAGGGCTGGCCAGGAGGCGCGCGGCGAACCTCCATCGCTTACCGACCGCGGGCTCAGGTCTGGGCAGATGCCGAACGAGCGATAGCCAGGTCCCAGGCGGCCCACGCGAAGCTTGCCGCCGCCGCCGCCAGGAACAGCACCGCCCACCCGACAGCCTCCGCTGTGAAGGAGCCCCCCACGAGGGTAACGGCGCCAAGGCCGGCCAAGACGACACCAGCGGCAATGCGCACGCGCGCGAACGCACGGAGGTGGCGGTACTCCCATGGCGCGATTATGCGTTGCATGCCCGATCGCGGCGGAGATGCCCACCACCCGCGCAGACCTTTCGGAGCGGTGTTGTCATTCGGTTCGTTCATCGGGGTGCCTCCCCGTCAGCTGTGGTGCCGGAGATCCGACCATCTATCAATATGATATCACTTTGATAAGAAATCGCAACATCGGCAGCGCAGGCCGCCCTGGCAGACGGCCAGCCGGCCGGCACCGGCCGCGAGGAGCCCGCGCGCAGCCAGCACGCCAGCACCACCAGCCGAGCCCATCGCCGTGCAGCGCGGAAGGCTTGGAAAAGTCTTGGCCGGGGTGTCGTATCGACATGAGTGCGTTCGTGGAGAAGGTGAGCGGCAGCCGTCTGGGCTGCCCGTGAGCAGAGGAGCTTTGAGATGGCGCTGTACCTGATCGCCTTCAACGACGAGTGGGTGCCCGACCTCACGCTGGAGGAGCTGCGCGAAAGGGGCACGTCCGCCCGGGCCCTGATCAAGGAGATGACGGCCGCCGGTGTGTTCGTCTTCAGCGACGGCGGTCTGGACGCGTCGACCGCCGTGTGCAGCGTCGACCCGAGCAGTGGCTCGCCCGTGTTCACCGACGGGCCGTTCGTCGAGACCAAGGAGCACCTCGGCGGTTTCGCGGTCGTCGATGTGCCCGACGATGCCGAGGCGCGGTATTGGGCCGGCCGGATCGCGGTCGCGGTCGGCTGGCCGCAGGAGGTGCACCGCTTCCCGCATCGCATATCGCCGAGCACTGACACGCAGTCCGAAGCCTTGCCTTAACTGCGATGTCCCGATGGCCTGGCCGGTTCCGCCGGAACCGATACGACGACTACAGCGTCACTTTCCTGGGTCCTGCTGGCTTGGGTCCTGCTGGCCTTGGTACTCGGCGTCGGTCACATGGGGCCCCCAGTGGGGAGCGCCCTCGGTGATGGACAGATGCGCCATGTAGTGATCGGGGCTCGCGCCGTGCCAGTGTTCCTCGCCGTCGGGTGCGAAGACGACATCGCCGGGATTGAGTTCGGTGATTTGCTGGCCGCGCACCTGGACCAGGCCATGGCCTTCGGTGACGTACAGGGTTTGCCCGCCGTCATGGGAATGCCACGCGCTGCGCGCTCCGGGTGTGAAGCGGACCGCGGCGACGTTCAGCTGCGAGGGTGGCAAGCCCCGGGTGATGGGGTCGACCCACACGTCACCGGTGAAGGTTTCGGCAGGCCCTTTCGCCGTGGCTGCGTTGCGGGAAATCTCCATAGAGGTGTCTCCTATGAGTGGCCGGCGACTGGCGTCGCTGACATGGGGTACGGGACCGGTCATTTGGGTGCGAGTTCGCCGAAGAAGTAGGAAGCTGTGACGCCGCCGTCCATGAGGAAGTCACTTCCGGTGATGAAGGCTCCATCGGGACCTATGAGCAGCGCGCCGACGGTGCCGACCTCGTCCGGCGTCCCGGCGCGCCGGGCCGGAGACAGGTCGATCATCTGCCGGTAGCCTTCGCCGCGGGGGCCAGTGAGCTCATCCCGGGCGAGCGGGGTGATGATGATGCCGGGGCTGATGGTGTTCACCCGGGCGCCGCGCCTGCCCCAGCGGACCGCCTCGGCCATGACGCGAAGTGAGTTCCCGCGCTTGGCGAGCTGGTAGGCGTGGAGGGTGTCGGTGACCTGGTCTGGCTGAAGCATGGGCAATGACAGCAGCTCGTCGGCTGGGGTCGTGGCGAGCGCGGCGTCCTGCCCGGCGCTCAGGGCACCAAGACGGTGACCGGACTGCGATGCGATGACGACACCGGAGCCGCCGGGCGCGATGATGTTCCCGAACTCTTCGAGGACCAGCGCAGTTCCGTACAGGTCCACGGCCAGGATGACCTCGGGTCTGGCCTGGCTGGGTGAGACGCCCGCCGCGTGGATGACACCGGTGACGTCACCGAGCGCCGCGGCGGTTTCGGCAAGTGCATGCACCGACTCGCGCGAGGACACGTCGACGGTCGCGGTGCTCACGTCAAAGCCAGCGTCGGCCAGCACCTCGGCCGCCGCGTCGGCGTTCGTTTGGTGGAGATCGGCCAGCACGACACGCTTGCCTGCGCTGACCCGGCGGGCGATCGCCTGGCCGATCTGCCCCGCGCCAATGACAACAGTGACCCGCAGATACAGGCGCGGACGACGCGGACTATCGCGTCGGTTGGCTGCTGGATGGCGGGGTCGGGAACGTTGATGACGCGGACGTCGCCGGCGCCGTAGATGAATGTGGCTCGCATGTGTGTTCCTTCGGGTAGCCGGTCAGTAGCCGGTGGGCTGACGCGGGGTGTAGTGCTCTTCCAGGGCACGGACCTCGTCGTCGGTGAGGGTGATGTCGAGGGCGGCCGCGGCGTCGGTGAGGTGCTGCTGCCTGGTGGCGCCGACGATGGGGGCGGATACGACCGGGTTGCGCAGGACCCAGGCGAGTGCGATCTGAGCCATTGGCACGTCGTGCTGCCCGGCGACCTGCTGGACGGCGTCCGCGATGGGCTTGTCGTCGTTGGGCAGCACCCAGCGGGCGACATCGTCGGTGTCGCTGCGGGCGGTCGTCTCGCCCCAGGGGCGGGCGAGGCGGCCCTTGGCGAGCGGGCTCCACGGAATCGATCCGACGCCCTGGTCGGCCAGCAGGCCGAACATCTCCCGCTCTTCCTCGCGCTGCATGAGGCTGTACTGGTTCTGCATCGAGACGAACCTGGTCCAGCCGTGCAGGTCGGCGAGGTACTGCATCTTGGAGAATTGCCAGGCCCACATGGACGAGGCGCCGAGGTAGCGGACCTTGCCGGCCTTGACCATGTCATGCAGGGCCTCCATGGTCTCCTCGACCGGTGTAGCGGGGTCGAAGCGGTGGATCTGATACAGGTCGACATAGTCGGTGCCGAGCCTGCGCAGGGAGTCGTCGAGCTGCTCGACGATCGCGCGCCGGGACAGGCCCGAGCCGCCGGGCCCGTCGTGCATCTTGAAGAACACCTTGGTCGCCAGGACGACGTCCTCGCGGCGGGTGTAGCTGCGGATGGCCCGGCCGGTGATCTCTTCTGAGGTGCCGTATCCGTAGGCGTTGGCGGTGTCCCAGAAAGTGATGCCGAGTTCGACAGCCTGGCGGAACAGCGGCTCGGCTGCGATGTCGCCGAGCGCCCACTGGTTGAAGCCGCGTGAGGTGTCACCAAAGCTCATGCAGCCCAGCGCGATGCGGCTGATCTTCAGTCCGGAGCTGCCTAGTGTCGTGTACTGCATCGCAGTTCCTTTCGCTGGTATTGCCGGGTCAGCTGGCGTCCTGCGGGACGAGGCGCAGCGTCACGGGCGCGGCGTGCGCGCCGGTGACGGTCCCGACGATCTGCGGGCCGTAGCGGTCGTACTTGGCGTGGTAGGCGGCGTCGACAGCTGCCTGTGTGGCTGCGTCGAGTTCGCTGACGGGGGCGAAGGTGACGTCGCGTTCGATACCGCCGGCGCGGATACGCCCGGCGCCGCTGGCGGTGGCGCGGCGGAACCAGGGATTGCCGGCGCCGTAGGCCGAGCGGACATACAGGTGGTCGCCGGCCCGGACGGTCCAGATGGTGACGTAGGGCCGCAGCGACCCGTCACGACGGCGGGCGGCGATCTGCAGCTCGGCCGCGGCGCCGACACGGCGGAGCTCGTCGTCGGTCCAGGTGGCGTTCACTGGTCGCCTCCGCCGGTGAACAGCTCCCGGGCCAAGGTGATCGCGGACATGGCACGTGGCCATCCGGCGTAGAACGCGAGATGGATGATCATCTCTTTCAGCTCGGTCTCGCTGAGCCCGTTCTGCCGGGCCCGGCCCAAGTGACCGCGCAGCTGCTCGATGCTGCCGTTGGTGACCAGCGCAGCGCAGGTGACGAGACTGCGGTCACGCGGGCTGAGCTCGGGCCTGGCCCACACGTCACCGAAGAGCACGTCGTCGGTGAGTTCCACGAGCTTCGGGGCGAAGTCCCCGATCATCTGCTGGGCCGGTGTCTGGTCGGTCATGCCGGTTCCTTTCTCATGTCTGGATGCGGTCCTGCGGGGGTGTCAGACGCTGGTCATCACCCGTGCCGGCTCGGGCACGGTACCCGGGCCGTGCTGCGGCGCTACCCGTCGAGGCCGGCGGCTACGCACGTGCGCCGGCATGATCAGGCCGAGCACGGCCAGCAGGCTCGCGGCGAGCAGGACGCTCCCGGCAGTCAGCGCCGTATGAACGTGAGCAGTCAGCACGGCGGCCGCCGAGGTCAGCCCCTGTCCGGACCCGGCTGACACGGCGACGAGCACGCCGAGCCCAAGCGCCATCCCGAGCTGGTGAAACGTGTTCACCAGCCCGGACGCCGCGCCCGCGTCCCTGGCTCCGACACCTGCGATCCCGGCCGAGGTCAGCGGCGCGAATGCCAGGCCCTGGCCCGCGCCGATCAGGACCATCGGCAGGGCGACCGCGGTCCAGTACCCGCTTGTCACCTGGACCTGGGCGAGCCATGCCATTCCGGCCAGGGTCAGCACGACGCCAGCGGTCAGCGGCACGGCCTGACCAAGGCGCGCGGTCAGCCTCGGGATGGTCATGGCGACCGCGAAGTTCACCACCGTCATCGGGAAGAACGCCACACCGGCCTGAAAGGCGGAGAACCCGAGGACGCCCTGCAGGTACTGCGTCGAGTAGAAGAAAAAGCCGATCATTGCGCCCAGGTACAGCATCCGGGCCAGGTAGGCCCCGGTCCGGACCCGGCTGGCGAACAGCCGCAGCGGCATGACCGGCTCAGCGGCACGTCGTTCCGCGGCGACGAGCGCCGCGAGCAGGGCCGCACCGGCCAGCAGCGGGAGCACGGTTGCCGGCGCTGCCCAGCCCGACTCGGCGGAATGGATGATCCCGTACACCAGGGCGCCGACGCCCAGCGTGGCGGTGACGGCGCCGGCGAGGTCGAAGCGTCCGCGCGAGCGTGCGCTCTCGGGCAGGAAACGCGGGGCGAGCACGATCATGGCCGCGCCGACCGGCACATTGACGAAAAAGCCAGCCCGCCAGGACACCCAGTCCGCCAGTGCGCCGCCGACGACCAGGCCGAGGCTGGCGCCGATCCCGGCCGTCGCCCCGTACAGCGCGACCGCCTTCGCCCGCTCGCGTCCCTCCGCGAAACTCGCGGTCAGCAGCGACAGCGACGACGGGGCGACGATCGCCGCGCCAACTCCCTGCACGCCGCGGGCCGTGATCAGCCACCATCCGGCCGGCGAGAGCCCCACCAGCAGCGACGCCAGCACGAACACCGCCAGCCCGAAGACGAACACCCGGCGGCGGCCCAGCAGGTCACCCGCCCGCGCCCCGAGCAGCAGCAGCCCGCCGAACACCAGCGTGTAAGCGTCCTGCACCCAGGCCAGGCCAGCCGGGGAGAACCGCATCGCCGCGTGGATCTTCGGCAGGGCAGTGAAGATGATCGAGTTGTCCAGAAGGATCATGAAATAGCTGACAAGGATGATCGCCAGAATCGCCGTCGTGTGGCGGACGCCGGTCTTCGCAGCCAGGTTCGCGGAGCTGGCGCTGGAGGCACTGGAGATGGTCACGCCGCCCAGTAAAGGCGCTGACCTGCATCTGTGGGAGTGCCTGCTCTTCCAGGTAACGCCAGAACCTCCCTCACGGGAGGCAGCGCGCCTACCGTGGAGGCATGGACAACCGAGCCCAGGTCCGTGAGTTCCTCATCTCGCGGCGCGAGCGGATCACACCCGCGCAGGCGGGGCTGCCGGCCTACGGGGGAAGCAACCGCCGGGTCAAGGGGCTGCGGCGCGAGGAGGTCGCGCTGCTCGCCGGGGTGAGCATCGACTACTACGTCCGGATGGAACGCGGGAACCTGACCGGCGCCTCCGATGCCGTCCTCGACGGAATCGCGAGCGCGCTGCAGCTGGACGAGGCCGAGCGTGCCCACCTGTTCGACCTGGCGCGCGCTGCTCAGCCCGCCCCGCCGCGGCAGCGGCGCAGGAAGACGTCTGGCGTCACGGACGGTATCCAGCAGATCCTCGATGCCATCAGCGACGCTCCGGCCTGGGTGCGCAATGCCCGGCACGACATGCTCGCCGCCAACCGCCTCGCCTGCGCTCTTTACGCTCCGGTTCTCGCCGACCCGCGCAGGCCCGCCAACAATGCCCGCTTCGTTTACCTCGATCCCGCCGCACGCGAGTTTTTCGCCGACTGGGAGCGCGCCGCTGATGACATCGCCGCCATGCTCCGATCCGAGGCCGGCAGCAACCCCCACGAGAAGCAGCTCGTCGAGCTGATCGGCGAGCTGTCCACTCGCAGCGAGGAGTTCCGCACCCGGTGGGCCGCTCACAACGTCCGCTTTCACCGGACAGGCCGCAAATGCATCCACCATCCCGTCGTCGGCACCCTCGACCTCGACTTCGAGGCCATGGAGTTTCCCGCCCACCCTGGCCTGACCCTGCTCGCCTACACCGCAGCCGCAGGCACCCCGACGGCTGACAGCATCAAGATGCTTGCTAGCTGGGCAGCCACCGCCGAGCAAGCCGGTGATCTGCCCGCCCACGCCTAGCCACTCGTGTCGTTCGGCAACCACTGCCAGGAGACGCGCGTATGGACATTTCTCGCAACGCAGCCACCGCTGGATATCCGGCCACGCTCGGGTCTTATTCATCTGCCGCAGGCGGCGGCTGGCGGTCAGAGTTGGCGTGGCCGGTAGATGTCGGAGCGGTGCTCGATGGCCACGACGTCGACGCGGCGGTGATGGTAGTCGATGCGGTAGATCACCCGGTAGTCGCCGCGGCGGGCACTGTGCAGCCCTTCCAGCCCGAGCTTGAGCGCCTTGCCGACCCGGTGCGGGCTGGCGGCCAAGGATCCGTAGAGGAACTCCACCGCGGCGGTGGCGACCTTCTCTGGCAGCCGGGCTAGCGTCCGGCGGGCAGGGGCCGTCCAGGCGATCGCGTACCCGGGTTCGCTCACCTGCCACGGTTCAGGCGCAGCGCTTCATCCTTGCTCAGCACCGGCGCGTCGCCCGTGCCGGGCTCGGCCAGGGCCTCGCGGATGTCGGCCAGGAGCGCCTCGCTGTCCATGACGTCGAGGGTTTCCTCCAGCGACTCCAGGTCCTCCACGCTGATGACCACGGCGGCGGGATGGCCATGCTTGGTGATCACGACACGGCCGTGCTCGCGCTCCAGGCGGTCCACGACCTCCGAGAGCCGGTTCTTGACGTCCGCGAGGGACATCTGCTCGCCAACCGTCATGGCCATAAGTATAGCTACTTAGTCCAGATATGCACGTCAGCGGAATCCGGGTTGCCGTGTATCTTGCTGTGTCCCGATGGGATGAAATCCACTGGGGCACCCTGGGACGGGTCAGGCCGCTGTACCGGCGTGAATCCGGCTAACGCCAGGTCACTGCCCGGGCCAGCAAGGAGAGCACATCCACCGGCCCCGCAGCCGCTCCCCAGGGCGGGGGTTGCCTGGTGCGTGGGTAAGGACCGCCGCGGGGTCGGCGAGCCGGAAGGCCGAGCAGCGGAAGAACAGGTCGAGACAATCTGGCCGGCTTTGTTCACGGGCCTCGCTCGTACGCGGGCATTGCCGGGATGGCCCCGGTTGCCACGTGGCTCCAGCGAAGGCTTGACGAAGAGGGTTGAGGGTGTGCTGCTCACGGGCCGACCACGGCCGGACTGGTTGGTCAGAGCTGGTTGAGCGCATTGCGCATGCCGGTCTGCGCTTGTTGGCCGAGCCGCTCGAAGGCGGGCCTGAGCAGCGGGGCGAGCAGACGGGATGGGCCCTTGAAGGTGAACTCGGCCGTGTAGGTCACCTCGGTGCCGGCGTCGATGCTGCGGAAGGTCATGGTGTCGACGGCGATGACGGTCTTGTTCTCGCCGCGGAGCCGGATGCGCTTACGGGGGATGAACTCACCCACGATGTAGGTCAGCTGGGTCTTCCGGCCGAGGAAGGTGGAGGTGTTGAGGTAGGTGGTGCCGACCCCTCCGTCGCCGTCGTGGTTCACGGTAGCCACGGTGCCCGGGTCCCACTCGGTGGTGGTGGTGAAGTCGGAGAGGTAGTTGAACACCACGTCCAGCGGCTTGTCGACGAAGACGGTCTTCTGCAATCTCATGGTGTCCTTAGATTCTTCCTGGTCATGGGTGAGGTGGTCGGGAGTGGCGCGGGTCCGGCGATTGAGGTGCGAGCCCACAAGGCCGTCCAGGCACGGGCGGGGACGAGGCGCGCGGTCTTCATCAGCAGGGCCATCCGGGTGGGGAAGACGATCTCGGTGCGCTCGCGCTCGAGGCCGTCGCAGATGGATCGTGCGGCCTGGTCGGCATCGATGATGAAGGGCATGGGGAAGGGGTTGCCGGCCGTGAGGTCGGTCCGCACGAAACCGGGGCAGATCGTCGTCACATGCACCCCGGCCTGGGCGATGTGGACGCGAAGGGACTCGAGCAGGTTGATCTGGGCGGCCTTGGTCGCGCCGTAGGCTTCGGAGCCGGCCAGCCCGCGGTATCCGGCCACGGACGCGATGCCGGCGATGACGCCGTGGTGTCGCCGCAGCATGCCGGGCAGCACGGCCGCGATGGAGTTGCTCATCCCGGTGAGGTTGACCCGGAGGTGCTGGTCGAAGACGTCGGTGTCCCAGCGCGCTGGGTCCATCGGCTTCCAGTAGCCCGCGGACAGCACCGCGAGGTCGATCGGGCCCAGCTCCTGCCGGACTCGTGCTGCAGCTGCCGCGACGGAGGCGGGGTCGGTGACATCGGCGGGGAGGACGAGCATGTCCCCGCCCGCAACGTCGTGGAGCTGTTGCTTGCGGCGGGCAGAGACCGCGACGGCCGCGCCACGGCGTACGAGTTCGCGTGCGACGGCGGCGCCGATTCCGCTGGATCCGCCGACGACCCAGGCGACCCTGCCATTCAGTTTCATGCCGGCCCCCTGGTCAGCTGGAGCTGGCTGACGCCGAGGTAGCCGCTGCGGAAACCGGCCTCGCTGTAGGCGAGGTAGAACTCCCACATGCGGCGGAAGGCCTCGTCGAAGCCCTGGGCGTGGATGTGGGGCCAATGGTCGAGGAAGCGTTCCCGCCACAGGCGCAGGGTCCGGGCATAGTGCGCCCGGAGCTCGCGCTGCCGCGTCACGCGCAGCGTGGTGTGGGCCGCGAGGGCGTCGTCGACCGCCTGCAATGACGGGACGATGCCGCCGGGGAAGATGTACTTCTGGATCCAGCTGAAGCTGCGCCGGGTGGCGAGGAAACGCTCGTGGGCCATGGTGATTGCCTGGATGGCGACCCTGCCGCCGGGAGCGAGGAGCCGGTCAAGGGCCGTGAAGTAGGTGGGCCAGTAGGCCTCCCCGACGGCCTCGATCATCTCGACGCTGACGATGGCGTCGTACTCGCCTTTGATCTCGCGGTAGTCCTGCAGTCGCACGTCCATGCGGCCGGATACGCCAGCTGCGCCGGCCTGCCCGCGGGCGAATTCCAGCTGCTCTTGGGAGAGGGTGATCGTGGTGACCTGAGCTCCTCGTTGCGCTGCGCGGATGGCGAGTGTGCCCCATCCGGTGCCGATCTCCAGCAGCCGGGTGCCACTGCGTACGCCGGCGAGGTCGAGAATCCCGTCGATCTTGCGCAGCTGCGCCTCCTCGAGCCGGGTTGCGGTCTCCACGGGCTCGCTCTCGTCGAACCACGCCGAGGAGTAGGTCATCGTCGGGTCCAGGAAGGCGGCGAAGAGGTCGTTGCTGAGGTCGTAGTGGGCGGCGATGTTGGTTCGCGAGCCGCCGGGGGTGTTCTCGTGGTCCGGGGGGACGCGCCTGTCGACGAAAACCCGCAGCCGCTGCAATGCTGGAGGAATCAGGGTGGTCAACCGCGAGGCGAAGGGCGTCAGCAGGTCGGCCAGGTCGGTGCCGGGCCCGGCCCGCCAGTCCCCGGCCATGTAGGCCTCACCGAACCCGATCTTCGCATCGCGGCCCAGCCGGGCGAAGAACGCCGCGGGGCGAACGACGGCGAACTCAGGCGATGCCAGCGACCCTGCTCCGAGCACCCGGCCATCGGGGTAGGTCACGCGGACAGGGACCCGCCGTACGGCATTCTCGAAGATCACCCGCGCGATGGTGGCTCTGAGCGGCGCCCGTGGTGTGGCGGCGGCGGTGGGCCACCTGATGGAGGTGGAGACGGTCATGGTCAGACCCTTTCCTGCCGGATGTAGTGCGGGTGAGCGCGGACGGGCAGGCCACGAAGCCACAGCCAGATGCCATGCATCCGGATCAGGGCCGAGACCCGCTGGGTCATCAGGGGCTGGCGAATGAGCCGACCGACCAGAGCCAGAGCCGTCGCGGGTTCGGGCCGGCCCCGGAAGGTCGCCGAGAACGCGACGGCGCCCTCGCGGCGCAACGTCACGATCGTGGCGACAAGATCCGGCCTCAGCGTGAAACGCAGTTCGTAGGTGCCGCTGACGTCGAAGAACGGGGAGACGTGGAAGTCCTTGCCCGTCACGGCGACCCCAGCCGCGTCCGGCCGCAGGAGGTAGGCGTGCCGCCCGCCGTAGGTGTTGTGGACCTCTGCGACGACACACACGAGGACGCCGTCGCGGTCATAGCACCAGAAGACCGAGAGCGGGTCGAACACGTGGCCCAGGACCTGGGCGTTGGCCAACATGAGCACCTGTCCCCGGTCACCGAGCTGAATGCCGCCCCGCGCCAGGTAGTTCTCGATGTTGCGCTTGATCGGCAGGCCGGGGTCGCCGAGGTGGTCAGCGCTGCTGAAGTGCGCGAACGCCCTGAGGTACCAGGGCTGGCGCGGAAGCGAGTCCAGGTCGACCAGCCACTGGTAGACCCGGTGCCGGAAGGCGTGCCGGACCGGTCCAGGGCGCCTGTGCGTGACCTGGCCGACGACCAGGGCTGGCAGCGGGGGTAGCTGCGCGCGCGCCGGCGTCCGGAGCGAGGCCGTGCTCACCAGGTCACTCCGAAGTGCCGGGCGGCCTCCACGCCGGAGCGGCACCCGTCTTCATGGAATCCCCACCCGTGGTAGGCGCCCGCGTACACGGTGCGGCCGGTAGCCAGGCCGCTCAGCCGTGACTGCGCGCGGATCGCTTCAGGGGTGTAGATCGGATGCTCGTATTCCATCGTCGCGACGATGGAATACGGGTCGAGGCGTTCGCGGTCGTTGAGCGTGACGAGGAAATCCTGCGCGGCACGATGTCCCTGGAGCCGGTTCATCCAGTACGTCACCACGGCGGGCTGATCGGGCCGGTGGCAGGACGTCATCCGGTAGTTCCAGGAGGCTCGGGCCTGCGGAGCGTCCGGCAGGACCGAGCTGTCGGTGTGCAGCACGGTGACGTTGCGCGAGTAGCCGAACTGCTTGAGGGTGGTGACCTCTGCATCGCTCGGGTCTGTGAGCAGGCCGAGGGCCTGGTCGGCGTGGGTAGCGATGACGACGCGGTCCACGCGTGTGACCTGCCCAGTGACGTCCCGGATCTCGACGCCCCCCTCGCCGCGGGCGAGGTCGGTGACGGCATGGGCCGCGCGCACGTCCTTTAGCAGCCCGGCGAGCCGCTCCACGTAGACTCGCGACCCGCCGGCGACGCTGTACCACTGGGGTGACCCGCCCACCCGGAGCATGCCGTGGTGGTCGAGGAACCGGAAGAGGTAGCGCGCCGGGTAGGCCAGCGTCGTCTCCTGCCCGGCGGACCAGACGCATGAGACGACCGGGACGGCGTAGTGGGTGATGAAGTAGCCGCTGAACCCCTCCCACTCCAGGAACTCGCCGTAGGTCGTGAGGTTCTTGTCGTCCGTGGTGCGCAGGAAGGCCAATGCGCGCCGGTGGAACCGCTTGACCTGCCAAAGCATCCGGGCGAACCGAGGGTCGATGAGGCGGCGTGGCTGGGCGAACACGCCGCGCAGCCCGCGGCCGCCGGCATACTCCAGCCCGCACCCTTCGCAGCGGATGCTCATGCTCATCTCAGTGGGGCGCACCTCCACGTCCAGCTCGCCGAAGAGCTTGCGCAGCCAGGGATAGGTCAGGTCGTTGTGGACGATGAACCCGCTGTCGACAGCGTGCTGCCGGCCATCGGAGTCGGTGACGTCGTGGGTGTGCGCGTGGCCACCGAGCCGCTCCTCCGCCTCGAAAAGGGTGACGTCGTGGGTGCGGGAGAGCAGGTAGGCCGCAGTGAGTCCGGAGACCCCGGCGCCGATCACGGCAACCGACGGCCGCCGTACGTCCGCCGCTGTGCCGTGCTCCTGGGAGGCGGAGCCGGTGGCGGTCGCCGGGCCGTTGGCGTGAGGGCCCATGATGTCCAGCTTCCGTCTAGGATTTGTCTAGATATGACGGTAGCTTTCGCGGCCAGCCTTGTCAAATGTCTGTCAAGGTACTGTAGAGTGTTGGCATGGACACTCCCGAAGGCCCGCCGATGCTGCGCATCGGTGAGCTGAGCCGGCGCCTCGGCGTGAGCGACCACGTCCTGCGGGCGTGGGAGATCCGCTATGGTCTCCTTCAGCCGGTGCGCTCAGCGGGCGGCTTCCGGTTGTACTCCGAGGCGGACGAGTCGCGGGTCCGCCGGATGCAGGCTTATGTCGCCGATGGGCTGTCCGCAGCCGAGGCGGCGCGAGCGGTGCTCGGGGAGGACAACGGGGCCGGGGCGGAACTCGGCCGAGCCGCCGAGCCGCACCGCGCCCCACCAGCGGTGAGTGAGCTGTCCGGTGACCTCCAGCAGGCCCTCGACGCCTTCGACGAGCCAGCCGCACAGGCTGTCCTTGACCGGCTCATGTCCGACCTCTCCCTGACGGCGGTGCTCCGCGACGTTGTGATGCCTTATCTCACCGCACTGGGGGAGCGCTGGCAGCGTGGGACGGCCAGTGTCGCCCAGGAGCACTTCGCCAGCAACGTCATCCGCGGGCGGCTCGCGGGACTTGCCCGGGGCTGGGGGAACGGGCACGGCCCGCGCGCGGTCCTCGCCTGCCCCCCCGGCGAGCTTCACGACCTGGCGCTGATGGCGTTCGGCGTCGTGCTCAACCGCAACGGGTGGCGGATCGACTATCTCGGGACGAGCACCCCGGTCGACGAGCTGACCCGGACCGTCGACGCGAGGCGCCCGGACCTTGTCGTCCTCGCCGTTACCCGCCCGGAGACCCTCGAGCCGCTCCGCCCGGCGCTCGCCGCACTCGCCCGGCGCGCCCCACTCGCCCTCGCCGGGGCCGGCGCCACGCCGCAGATGGCGAGCGCCGTGGGAGCCCGGCTGCTGACGGGCGACCCAGTCACCGAGGCCGAGAACGTTGAGTGGCCGCGATGAAGGTGCTCGTCGCCGGTGCGTCCGGTTTCGTCGGCCGCCGGCTATGCGCGGCCCTGGCCGAGGCTGGCCACGACGTCGTCGCGATGACCCGCAACCCCGCCGGTTACGCCGGAGCCGGCAGGCCCGTACGCGGAGACGTTCACGACCCGCACACCCTTGGCGCCGCGATGGCCGGCTGCCAGGTGGCCTATTACCTCGTGCACTCGCTCAGCGACGCGGACTTCGAACGCAAGGATGCCGCCGCCGCCGCGGCATTCGGTAAGGCGGGGGCGCGGGCCGGGCTGCGGCAAATCATCTACCTCGGGGGGCTCGGCGACGACAAGGACGCCCTGTCGGCACACTTGCGCAGCCGCCGCGAGGTAGAGAAGCTGCTCGGATCAGCCGGTGTCCCGGTGACCGTCATCCGGGCCGGGATCATCGTCGGGCACGGCGGCATTTCCTGGGAGCTGACCCGCCAGCTCGTCGAGCACCTGCCCGCCATGATCACCCCGAGATGGGTCGCGACCCGCACCCAGCCGATCGCCGTCGACGACGTCGTGCGCTACCTGCTCGGGGTGCTGGCGCTGCCGGAGGCGGCGGGCAGGGTCCTCGAGGCCGGGGGACCCGAGGTACTGCAGTACGTCACCATGCTGCGCCGCGTCGCCGCCATCCAGGGCCGGCCGCTCCCGATCGTGTCCGTGCCGCTGCTCACCCCCGGGCTGTCCTCCTTGTGGCTGACCCTGGTCACCGACGTCGACACAGCCACCGGCCGGGCGCTCGTCGACTCGATGACCAACGAGGTCATCGTGCGGGACCCGTCGATCCGCGACATGATCCCCTTCGACCCCATGCCCTACGACGACGCCGTGCGCAAAGCGCTCCGCGAGCGCCGCCAGGCGAAACATGCCGGCCGATGACCGCCGACCGTTTGAGCCGGTGGTGGGAACGCACCACGTCCAAGCGGCAGGGCCCCCCGCCTCAGCCGCTGCCCAGCCAGGCCCCCCCGGCCCAAGCAGAGCCGGCGGTCCGCTCCCGTCGCCGACGGGTCGTCACCGCCACGGGCGTCGGCGGCGCGGGCCTGCTGGGGATCTCGCTGTCCACCAAAGCCGGCTCCCCCCAGTTCTACCTCCTGACGATGGGCCTCGCTGGCACCTGGGCCGCCGGCGCCCTCGGCTCCGGACCCCTTCCGCTGAACAGGGCCCAGGGCCAGGACGGCGCCCAGCGCTGCCCCGTGGTCATGCCCGTGCTCACCGGCGCCGGCGCCTTCGGGCTCTTCTACGGCGCCGCCCGGCTGGCCCGGCATATCCCCCCGCTCAACCGGGCCATAGGCAGCGTCCTGCGCTACGCAGACGACGGCTCAACGCGCCTCGTGCTGCTCACCGCGGGCGCCAACGCAGTAGCCGAGGAACTATTCTTCCGCGGCGCACTCTGGTCCCTCGTGCAGGACTCACACCCCATCGTCAAGACCACCCTCGCGTACGCCGCCACCACCACCACGACCCGCAACCCCGCACTCGTGCTCGCAGGAACCGCCACCAGCGTCATCTTCGGCCTCCAGCGCCGCACTTCCGGCGGCATCCTGGCCCCGGCGCTCACCCACCTCACGTGGTCGCTCCTCATGCTGCGCTATCTCCCGCCCGTGTTCTCGACGCCCCGGCCGGCCGAGATCACTCATGCTGCATACCCGACTCGATGCCGCGGACCAGTGCGTTGACCTGACCAGCGCGCAGGCCATCGTGGATATCAACCCGGGCGACGATCCATACCCGGCGCGGGCCGAGGAAAGTGAACAGGAGCTCGCGGATGGCGGCCACACCGGGATACCCAAGGAGCAAGGCCCGTACTTTCTCCTCCTCAGGTCAGCAGCACCCAGCTCCGGCTGGCCAGGCTGGGATCGCCGGCGGCGATCGCGGCGGATCGGGGGGCTGGGGCGCGTGGAAGCTCAAGGAGACGTGGATCCTGGCACTCCGGTCACCTGGCGCAGGAGCCCGAGCACCTCGCCGTCGAGCCGTCCGGCGACCTCCGACGCGGCCGCGTCACGGTAGGGAGCGATCTCGCTGGCGACGCTGTCATACGCGACCCGGGTCCCCCGTCCGGCATTTCCTGAACGAGAATCGTGACCGGCGCGTAAGAGCCCGCATCGCCCCGCTCGATAACACCGCAGCGCAACTGCTGTTCCGGCTCGTATCCGCCGCCTACGAACGGCGGGCGCTCGACATCGCCTGCCACTGGCCCTTCGACCAATGGGGCCGATTCCTGCCCGAGCACACCACCGCGGTCAGCCTCCTGGACCGCCTGCTCCACCACGCCAACGTCATCGTCACCGACGCGACTCCCACCGCATGCGAGAAGCCCGGGCCAAAGGAGGAACACGCCTGAACAAACGATGATCAATCCCGAGGGGTGTGACTTTTAACTGGCCACCAGTGGGGACCGCAACTTGGCCGTTGACACCGCGAACGACGCAGCCACCATCGCGCAGGTCGACGTCACGGCCGGATGATGTCGCACTTCAACTGACGGAGATCTGCTCGGCGGAGTGGGTCATGGCGATCGACGCTGCGACGTTTTAGCTGGGACCACTTAGCCACGACGTGCAAACTTTGGCTTATGACCAAGACACTTAGGGTTTGCAGAATAATAACCCGTAGCTTCCTGGGATGCGGCATGCTGATGTGGTATGGGCGGCGAAGAGGAACCGGGGCGGGTGCTGGCGGCGAAGTTCGCGGCGGTCTTCCCGCATCTGGATGAGCGGCAGCGGCGGCTGCTGATGGGGGCCGAGGCCCGGGCGCTCGGCCATGGCGGGATCCGGGCGGTGGCGCGGGCTGCCGGGGTCCGGGAGGCCACGGTGTCGCTGGGTGTGAGTGAGCTGGATTCGGGTGCTGAGCCGCTGGGCCGGGCGCGGCGGCCGGGCGGGGGCCGCAAGCGGGCTGCTGACACCGATCCGGGGCTGCGCCCGGCGCTGCTGGCTCTGGTGGAGCCGGATGAGCGGGGCGATCCGATGTCGCCGCTGCGGTGGACGACCAAGTCGACCCGCAAGCTGGCGGCGGAGCTGACCGCCCAGGGTCATAAGGTCTCCGCCGACACGGTGGGTGACCTGCTGCGGGCCGAGGGGTTCAGCCTGCAGGGCAACGCCAAGACCATCGAGGGAAAGCAGCACCCGGACCGGGATGCGCAGTTCCGGTACATCAACGAGCAGGCCAGGGCCCACCAGGATAGTGGTGACCCGGTGATCAGCGTCGACACCAAGAAGAAGGAGCTGGTCGGCGAGTTCAGGAACGGGGGGCGGGAATGGCGGCCCAAGGGCCAGCCGGTGGCCACCCGCACCCACGATTTTCCTGAGGACAGCATGGGCAAGGCGGTCCCTTACGGGGTGTATGACATCACCGGCAACGCCGGCTGGGTCAGCGTGGGCACCGATCATGACACCGCCGCGTTCGCGGTGGAGTCGATCCGCCGCTGGTGGAAGGCGGCGGGGGGCGGCGACTACCCGCTGGCCCGGCGGCTGCTGATCACCGCGGACGCCGGCGGCTCCAACGGCTACCGCACCCGCGCGTGGAAGGCCGAGCTAGCGGCCCTGGCCGTGGAGACCGGGCTGGAGATCACCGTCTGCCACTTCCCGCCCGGCACCTCCAAGTGGAACAAGGTCGAGCACCGGCTGTTTTCGGCCATCACGATGAACTGGCGCGGCCGGCCGCTGACCAGCCACGAGGTCATCGTGCAGACCATCGCCGCCACCACCACGGCCACCGGGCTGCGCGTGCACGCCGAACTGGACACCAGCGCCTACGGCACCGGAGTCAAGATCAGCGACCGGCAGATGGACGCCCTGCCGCTGACCCGCCACGACTGGCACGGCGACTGGAACTACACCCTCCGCCCCGAGGCATACGAGCACGTCAGCACCGTCCCGGATCCGTTCGACCAGCCCAGCCCGGACCTGGCCTGGCTCTGCCACCCGGCGCTGACGGGCCTGCCGGCCCAGCAGTGGGATGCCCTGATCGCCGCGCTGATGACACTTCACAACCAGCAGCGGGAGACGAGCCTGGACACCCGCCGCGGCCACCGCCCGCGGCTGACCGCCGCCGGCACCGGCCGCCGCCCCGTCCTCACCCTCGCCGACCGGCTCCTGGCCACCATCCTCCACCAGCGTCTCGCCCTGCCCCAGGTCGCCGTCGCCGCCCTGTTCAGCGTCCGGCCCGAAACGATCAACAAGCGCATCCGCGACATCCGCCAGCTCCTCGGCCAAGCCGGACACGCCATCCAGCCCGGACCGCGCCGGCTCGCCAGCCTGGATGATCTCCACAGGCTCGCGGCCGCAGAAGGCATCGCCATCTCATCGGAGATCAAGACGGCGTGTTAATGATCTGCGACTTCTTA
>DATIYI010000160.1:0-2218 GCA_035517695.1 Streptosporangiaceae bacterium | reverse complement strand
CAGCTCAGCTCCCCGAAACCAAGGTTGTCGACATGGAAGAACAAGATGTTCGGTCTCTCGCCCACCTCAACCCCCTGCTCACCAGCCGCATTGCGTCGCAGACTATCAGCAGGTCATCCTGGCCTCGGCCAGATCGGCCCTGCGCAGATCACCCTGACCCGGGCGCCCTACGGGCGGCCACGCTCGACGTCGCGGAACAGTCGAGGCCCGCGAGAGCAGGAACTGCCGCACGCGGACTGGATATGTTGCGGTACGGGCGGGATCCGCAGTCTTTCAGCACCCGCCGCACTGCAAGCCAGGTCGTGCGGTCAACGTCGCGGGACGGTGCCGCCGTTCCGGAGACGGCCCGGATAGCCCTCTAACGAGCGCAGATCAACCAGATCGGGACCCCGAGCGAGCCGGGCGACTCCGCCACGCCCGCCGTACAGAACGGCGGCTACTTGCGCACTCAGCGCTGACCAGGCCCAGGTGCTTAGCGTGATCCGATCTCAGGCCGGACCTGTTGCCCTGCCGATTCGGAGGGCCTGGTATTCGTTCTTCGCAGCTCAGCGGCGCTGTCCGGGTGAGCCGGTTCTGCTCACCGGCCCGGATGATCACCGATCGGGCAGTTACGTCACCTGCCGGCCGCCGTGGTGATCTGCTCGGTGAGCCAGCGGGCATCGAGGCTGGCGAGCGGGGTCACCACATCGGCGATGGCGCCCGGCGTGCCCGGGCGGCGCAGCGGGTCAGCCGGATGACCTGCTTCAGCGCATTGGCCGGGTGGGCCTGGGACCTTCGCCTCTACCTGGTGTGCCCGCAGCCGGATCTGATGGGGACAGATACCGGTCGCCGCTCCTTTCCAGGCGCCGTGGTTCATCGTCTGCCCGACATCATCCTGAACAACGAAGACCGGGTGCAGGCGAGGCAGCGGATGGGCCAGTACATGGATGCGTCCGGCCGGGACGGCACCCGGATCACACAGGATCTGGGTTTCGAGGTCGCGAGAATCGCCGCAGCGCAGGAGCGGCAGGAGCCAGTCATGAGGTCATTCGATCCGGAAGTCGCCGAGAAGCCAGCCATGAGCTCGTTCGAGTCGGAAATCGGCGAGACCGCCAGATGGCTTGCAAGCCCTCGGTTCGAGGGCATCACGCGCTTGTATTCTGCGCGTCAGGTGGTGGAGCAGCGGGGCACCATCCCCACCGACTACACCGTGGCGAGAATGGCGGCCGGGCAGTTCTACGATCGGCTCCGGCAGCTCTTCGCCGAGCGCAGGCAGATCACCACCTTCGGTCCCTATTCGCCCGGTCAGGCGGTGGCCATGAAGCGGATGGGCATCGAGGGCATTTACCTGGGCGGCTGGGCCACGTCGGCCAGGGGATCGGTGACGGAGGACCCGGGACCCGACCTGGCCAGCTATCCGCTCTCCCAGGTGCCGGATGAGGCCGCGCCGATCGTGCGCGCCCTGCTCACGGCGGACCGGAACCAGCGCTTCGCCCGCTCGCGCCTGAGCGAGGCGCAGCGTGCTGCCTCCCCCGAGATCGACTATCGGCCATTCATCATCGCCGACGCCGACACCGGACACGGCGGCGACGCGCACGTCCGGAATCTGGTCCGCCGTTTCGTCGAGGTCGGGGTCCCGGGCTACCACATCGAGGACCAGAAGCCGGGCGCCAAGAAGTGCGGGCACCAGGGGGGCAAGGTGCTCGTCGGCGTGGACGAGCAGATCAAGCGGCTGAACGCCGCGCGCTTCCAGCTCGACGTCATGAAGGTGCCCGGTCTCATCGTGGCCCGGACCGACGCCGAAGCGGCCACGTTCCTGGAGGGGCGCGGGGACGAGCGCGATCATCCGTTCATCCTGGGCGCCACCAACGCTGAACTGCCGACCTACAAGGTCGGCTACCTCGCCATCTTGAGGAAGCTCCGCGAGCTGGGCGTCGACGACGCGCGCGGTCATCTGCTGTACAAGATCTCCGCCGCGGAATACGACGAGGCCAGCGCCTGGCTCACGCGGACGGGCGTGATGCGCATGCTCGAAAACAGCGCGAAGGCGTACCAGCAGGCCGACGGGCCGCCGGTCGAAGCACTGCTGGACAGTGTGGAGACGGCGTACCTGGAGGCGTGGCAGTCCGAGGCCAACCTGGCGAGCTATCCCCAGGCGGTCGCGGACGTGATCGAGTTCCGCGCCAAAGAGGGGGAGCGCTTCGACGTCAGCGCCGACGAGTGGCTGGCCTTCGCGAAC
>DATIYI010000159.1:0-4401 GCA_035517695.1 Streptosporangiaceae bacterium | reverse complement strand
ACCAACTACACACCCGGCCACGGCGGCCACTTCGACAACCCCCACTGGCAAGGATTCACCGCCGCCGCCGAAGAAATACTCAACACCACCAACCCACCAGACAACAGCTGACACACCCGGTCGCGGATGGAAAGCGCCCGGGCCGGGCCTATTTTCCGAGCTGCTTAAATGGTTTCTAGTGGGGCAGATTAGAGACAGCGGATGGACCGCTGATTCGGGGGAGAAGAACTCACATGCCTATTTCACGGGGGATAGAACAAATGGCTGGGGCGATGCCGCAGCAACGGCACATTGCTCCTGCGGAGGGCGCTGCTCATCATGGCGGTCAAAACCTCCCTGGCCTGGTGCCGGTACGGGACCTGCTCGGCGACGAGGTCCTGGATGCTCTTTTGGAGCGCTGAAAAGACAGCAGCGGGGGGCTGCGGCTCAACGGGCAAGGGTCGATGCTCAGGGGAACCTGATTAATGCCGTTCTGGAGCGCGCCCTGAGGGCGAGCTTCCGCCCATCTCGGTTACGGGAAACACGACCCGGCTGGCAATAACAGCGGCAATTCCCGCAATGGCTCGATCAGGAAAACCGTGCAGACCGGGATCGGGCCGGTGCGCCTGTCAGTGCCCTCGACAGGGCAGCGACAGGGCGGGACGGCTGCGCGAGGATGCCGAACGGCTGCGCGGTGCGTGCCCGCCTCGGGCGGCTTTCTCGAGTCCGGGCCTGAGACACACTCTGGTTTGATTCCCGGATCGGCGCGGTCACAATGGGGGTTGTGGCCGCCGATCGGAAGCCAGCCGCCCAGCCCCCGGCGAAGCCGGAGGTCGCCCAGCCCCCGGCGAAGCCGGCCGCCGAACGGGGTGAGCACTGGTGGCCGGTCGCGCTTGCGGTCCTAGTCACCGCCGGTCTGCATGTGGCCCTGCCCGCGGAGTACCGGGTGCAGCCAAGATGGGTGGTCCCGGCCGTACTGCTCGGATTGCTGGCCGCGTTGATCATCGGGGACCCGGGCCGCATCGACCGGCAGAAACCTTGGCTGCGGATCGTCACCGGTGTCGTGATCGCATTCATCACAGTGGCGAACCTGTTCTCCGCCGCCGAGCTCATTCGAGACATCATCACCAACAACAAGACTTTCGCGAACAACGCGACGGGGCTGCTTGCCACCGGCGGGGTGATCTGGGTCACCAATGTGATCGCGTTCGCGCTGTGGTACTGGGACCTCGACAGGGGCGGCGCCGCCGCCCGTGCGCACCGCCCCGATGCGAACCCGGCCTTCATCTTCCCGGAGATGCTGCACACCGACTACGTGCCGACCGCCTGGGTGCCACGGTTCGTCGACTACCTGTCGCTGGGCTTCTGGACTGCCGCCGCGTTCAGCCCTACGGACATTTCCGCGATCAGACCGTGGGCGAAGCTGTTGATGATGGTCGAAGCGGCCGTGTCGGTCGGCATCGGCGCGCTCGTGATCGCCCGTGCGATCAACATCCTGTAGGCGGGCGGCCTCACCCGGTCACACCGACGACGGCCGCGGGCCGAACCGTAGAGGCCCGCACGGCCGGACAATTCGGACGCGTATTTGCGCCTCCTTGGTAGGCGGATCATCGAACCGATGCGAGAATCACGGTCGTGACGGGTCCATACGCAACGGCAATCACGGTAGTCGCGCTGGCGCTCGCGGCCTGGGCCTTCGGACTCGTCCTGGCCAACCGGCCGCTCGGCCGCCCTATCCTGGCGGGCGGCGCCGTGCTCGAGGCGCTGCTCATCGGCTTCCTCATTGGCGGCATCGCGCAGCTGGCCGGGAGCCACCGGCACTTTGCCCGGGCCGAGTTCGTCCTCTACCTGCTGGCGTGCGTGGCCATCCCACCGGCGGCCGCCGCGTGGGGGTGGGGGGAGCGGAACCGGGCGGGCACGGCCGTCCTCGCCGCGGCGTTCCTGATCATGCCGGTCATGGTGATTCGGGTGCAGCAGGTCTGGGCTGGCGTTGGCTAAGACCGGCGACCGGGCACCGGCTCGGTCGACCAGCCACGGGTTCGGCCGTCTGCTGGTCGCCGTGTACGGCTTGTTCGCCCTTGCGGCTACCGCCCGTTCGGCGGTCCAGATCGCAACCAAATTCCAGGTGGCTCCTCTGGCGTACCTGCTGTCCGCGTTCGCGGCTGTCGTGTACATCGTCGCCACGGTGTCGCTGGCCCGCGGGGACGCCGCCTCGCGGCGAGTCGCGACCGTGGCGATCAGCATCGAGCTGGTCGGCGTGATCACGGTCGGGGCGTCGAGCGAGCTCTTCTCGAAGGCGTTCCCGGATGCCACGGTGTGGACCGGGTTTGGCAGCGGCTACGGTTTCGTACCGCTCGTGCTGCCGTTCGTCGGCTTGTGGTGGCTGCGCCACACGCGCTAAGAGGCCAGCCGTCAGCGGCAGTCGCGCATCAGAGCTCCGAGGCCCACCCCGCAAGCGGTCTTGATCCACTGTGGCCAGGAAGGTGCGGACGTCGGGCGTCGACCGGGTGGCGCGTTCGGCCTTCCCGTACCTCGGTGGCTCGACCCGCTCAGCCCGTGTTATCCGCGCGGAAGATCGGCCATCCGATCTCTGTCTCCCACTGGGCCGGGTCCGGTGTGCTGTGGGAATCGCGCAGGCAGTAATCGCGCATCGGCCCGTCGACGCTGATCTCATGGCCTGTCGCGTAGGAGCCGAGCTCGCTGTAGGTGAGGTCGACATCGGCCAGCGAGCCGTTGTGGGTGACGATGGCCAGCTCCGCGGCGGGCACGACTACAGCGACGACGCGCCCGACCGGCCGGACAGAGCCCTCGACCGGGATGGACGCCGTCGCCTCGCCGCGATCGTGCTGGAACAGCTCGCTGGCGACAGCCCGCCACTCGGACCGGTCTGCCGCAGGCCCTCCGTGACAACAAGTTCGTCAGCATGATCGTCATCCGGAACACCCCTGCCGGTTACGGAGCACCGCGCCCAGGACGGAGCGCGTCACGGGCCCGCGGCGTTACTCGAACTCATCAATGTCGTGCTGGCGAACGGCCTCAGGCAGTTGGCCGGTCAGGTTCGAGTCATCCTGCCTGCCGACCGTGACGGGCAGATCATCCTGCGGATGGGCCGAGCGATGTGCGGCAAAGATCCGCGATGTCGACCATCCCGATGCGACCGGCGTCGCCGGACGACAGGCAGGCGCGGGAAACCGCCGGTCATCATGGTTCTAGCCGCGTCCCGGGTGTGGGCCGTCGTCGGTTGGCTGCGGTGGGCGACCGGCGGGCCGCCGGTTCCACCGCCCGGTTTGGCACTTGTCAGCGGACGGCCTACGAACCACGTGCCATGTCAAGAAATGGGAGAGTAGTTTTATGCTGACTTGCACGCTATACTCCCTGTACCTGCACCCAGCCGTGCGGCTGCCATTCCCAGTCGTATTGACCGCCACCTGCTACGCCTTCTGTCACACGGCTGGAAATCAGCAGTTGCGCGAAGAACATGAGATCCGCTTGGCTGCTATAAACTGGGTCTTGCAGCGTCACGGTAACGGAGCAGTGGCGCCACTTGACGTCAATGACTCCGGTGCAATGCAGCGTCGGGGCGGGCGGCGGGCCGAGCCCGGAATTTCCTTCTACCCATAGTGTGCCCGTGCCATTGGCAGAGGTTGCGGACCAGTGGTCCCAGTGCAGGTCCCGGAGAATCCTGGATGGCGGGTACGACGGAGCGTCTATTTCGACGTTAAGGGATGATGGCTGCTGGGACGCGGATGCGGGGCCACCTGCCTGCTGCAGCGCCAGCACGTACGGCAGGCTTGTGCACTGGGTAGAGGCTGCTGCGCTACCGATGGCCAGAACGGTCGCCGTGCAGGCCGCAAGCCCTGCGGCAACAATTCTTCTCACTTCTCTCGTCCTGCCATGGCGGGGTTTACCCATTTCTCGCCCGACTCCTTCTTCTCATGCATGCTAGCCATCCTAGCCCGCCCTTCCTGCCGTCCGCGAATTCGGCATTTCTCGATAAATCAAGGAAGCTCGCCAATGCCACGGTGTGCCCCGACCTCGCTTTTTTCCGCGCACATGTACATTAGTGCGCTCTGCACGTTATGTTTCGCGACCCTCGGCACGTTTTGCCAGCGCTCCGCTCCTGATGTATTGCGGTTTTTTTTAGACTGGATTGGCACCAGGGAGAACAGGTTGGGCAGCTTCGCGACGGAAATCGCGCGCCGAGTCGACCCTCGCGACACCTGCCGGAAGTCGGCCACCCCCATGTCTACTACTGACAGCAGCCCGGTGACCGCGCGAACCCGTCGCGGCCAGGACTCGACGCAATGTTGATCAGCACCGCGGCTCCTGAGAGCGTCATCGGTGCGGGGTGCGGGGTGCGGGGTGCGGGGTGCGGGGTGCGGGGTGCGGGGTGCGGGGTGCGGGGTGCGGGGTGCGGGGTGC
>DATIYI010000158.1:0-2694 GCA_035517695.1 Streptosporangiaceae bacterium | reverse complement strand
GCGGACACGACCGCCTGGAGAACGCTGGCGGAGAACAGCGCAGACGTGCCCACGACGATGCGGGTCCGGTTTCTGCGCCGGTTGATGCTCCGGCCGTCGCGGGCAAACTCATTCTCCTGGATGATCCGGAGCATGCTGGCTCCGGTCGGCGGGCTGGCGTACCGTCCGCTGATGACCGAGCGGGGATGCCTGGCCGCCCAGGCCAGGGAGACCTCTAGCCAGCGCGGCGCCGGCAGCGTGTCAGCATCCTGGATGAACACGAAATCCGAGCTGTCCAGGTCTGGCATGATCCGGGCCAGAGCCTGGTTAAGCGCTCCAGCCTTCTTATGTGCGTTATCAACCGTTTCCCATACCTCGGCTCCTGCTTTGCTTGCTAGTTCTACCGTCGTGTCAGAGCTATTATCCGACATGATAATGATCCGGTCGGGGGGACGTGTCTGGGCCTTAAGGTTGGCGACAATCTTGCTGATCCACTCCGCCTCATTGTGGGCCGGGATCAGGGCGATGATCCTCATGACCCACCCCGTGGAAGCAGGCCGACCACCGCGACGGCTGCGAACAGAAGAGTCAGGATGATAAGAGCGACCCCTAGTCCTAGCATCACCATTGCAAGCGTTCCGGCGGCCTGGACTGATGTGGTGAGCGAGACGCTTGCCAGCGTCCCCGATGCTGATATCCCCGTGCCGTAAATCATTTTGCCACCCCCTTGTCCCGGAAAGGCGAGAGAGGAACAGCGCTGCTGTCCCGGACAGGACCGTAAACCAGGCCGTCTGCGCGGCAAATGTCCCGCGCGTCGCGGGCGAGCGCTGAGCGCTGGAAGACCCCCAGGACGCCGCCACCCAACTCCCCGCAGAACGCCCCGCCCGCAGCGCCAGCAGCGAGGCTGAGATGAGCGTTCGCCGCCGCCGCGAACCTGGGCAGCAGGGTCGTGCCGCCATCCTGGATCAAGATCGCGTCGGCATCGGCATCTGCCAGGCCGGAAACGGTCTGCTCCGGCGCCTGGTTAACCGGCAGGGGCTTCCGGCAGGTATCAGCCTGAGTGACGATGACCCCGGCCCCGCTCTCACGCGCGAGGCAGACGGTATCGCCGGTGCGGTTGTCCGCCATAACGATCACCCGGCCGGCCGGCTGCCTCTGCGACGGCAGGCTGACAAGGGCCTGCCGCACCAAGTCAGCCTCACCGTCCGCCGGTGGGGCCACCGTCGGGGCGGCCCTCGGCACCGGCGGCCCGCCCTGGGAAGGAAATGCCCCTGGGTAGATGGCGTTGCGGTGCGTGGGCGCTGCGTCGTCCTTGCCGCTCATACGGTTAACTTGCCGCCCTCCGATGGCAGCGGGGTTCGCTGCCCGTTGCAAGCCGGTAGCAGCGTGCCTGGGCCGTCTGCCTGTCGGGTGCCAAAGCCCGGCTGCCGGGATCGCCGAACTCCGCCCGTGACCGTCGTGGCGGTGCAGGCGGACGCGCTCAGCGACCGCGCTGATCAGCTCAGCGACCCCGCTGATCAGCTCATTGCTCAGCTGCCCCTTGCGGCGGACCGTCTGCTTTGCATGTCAGCGCCGCGGCCCGTGGGTGCCGACAATGCAGTCACCGCACGCCGCCTGCGGATACTCGTGGATCAGGCCGCCGAGCCGGTCGCGTCGTCAGACGCGGAAGTTGTCGCTTGCGGGCGTGACGCGCACCGTGTGCCGCCATGCCCGGGAACGGGACATCGCCTACGCGCTGATCGTGTCGCGTGCGGTGCGGCCAGCGTCAAAGCTGTCCGCCGGGCGCTGGCGCGATGCCACATGGAGGGAGTTGTGTGCGGGTGCCGGCGCGCTGCCGGCCTGTCCGCTCGCCTGGCCGGCGGCTACCGGTATCAGGCCGGGGATGAGCGGCCTGTCATCGCGTCCCGCTTGCGAGCACGGCGACGGCCGGCAGTTTGATCTTGCCGTCGCCCGTCGCATACCGCGCGATCAGACGGTCGAACTCGTTCTTGATACGTGCGACGGTGGCGGTGTCCTGCCGTCCGATCACGACGCCGTTGGAGCCCACGCCCGACAGATAGACCTCCCACCACTGCCTGCAGTCCGCCCGGTGCTCCCAGGTCAGCAGTTCAGCCGTCACCTCGGAGAAACCCGCCTGCGCGAGCAGGCCCGCGATCGCGTCTGGCGAGCTGCAGGCGCGGAACGGCGGGACCGGGATGTCGTCCGGCCACGGCACGCCGGCCGCCTCGATGGCTTCCCCAGCGAGGCCGAGCGCGGGGGCCAGCGGGTAGTTCCAGCACGTCAGCGCCAGCCGGCCGCGTACACGCAGCACCCGGCGCAGCTCCGCGAGCGCGGCCGGCGGATCGCCCACCGCGCTGATGACGAAATTGCCGGTCACGGCGTCGAACGCGCCGTCCGGCAGCGGCAGATCCGGCAGCACGGCGACCCGCACGTCCGCGCCCGGTACGTTGCGCGCGGCAGCCTCAGCCATGCTGGGCTCGGCGTCGACTGCCGTCACCAGGGCGCCGCACGCGACCGCGGCCCCGGCTACCACTCCAGGGCCGGTACCCACGTCGAGCAGCCTGGTGCCCGCCCGGATCCCGGTGGCATCGAGCAGCGCCCCGGCCGTGTGCGCGGTTAACCGCGCGAACCCGCGCTCGTAGGCGGCCGCGCGCCCAGCCCACAGCCTGCGTTCGTAAGCGTCGAAATCCATGCAATGATCCACAACACACCCCA
>DATIYI010000157.1:0-19230 GCA_035517695.1 Streptosporangiaceae bacterium | reverse complement strand
TTCGTGGGGGAACCTCCGGAGCCATTCCGCGGCCATCTCAAGCCGTGCCGTGCGCAGCTCCGGGTCATGCTCCCCGCCATTCTGCAGCGCCATTTCGAGGTCCTGGCACCAATTGAACAAGGACTGCGTCATCGGGAAGCGGTCGTCGAACTCCCTGATCGACCTGGCACCGACGGCGTCGCACAGCCGCAGCACGTCCGACCAGGCATCGAGCCAGATCCTGCCGCTCACGACGAAATCGCTGCGCTGATCGGCTTCGTAACCCGCCTGCACTTTGTCGTCGAGCAATTCCAGGCAGACCTTCTCCGGCCACCAGCGCTCCCACAGCGCGACCAGGCAGATCCACGCCCAGTCAGCGTCCCAGTCGTGGAGCCTGAGCCGCTCGCTGACGACTTCCTCGGCCGACAGCGCCCCCTCGCACAGCTTCGCCAGCTTCTCCCGGTCCGCGTCCACGCCGACGCCGCGGAGCTTCGCGAGCAGGTCCTCGTCGCCCATGCGGGCGGCGTGCGAGCGCAGCGGCCTCGCGTTCTGCTCCAGCTGGCGGCGGATGGCCTGATCGCTGAGGGCTTCCTTCGATACGATCCGGTCGAGGGTGACCCAGGACATCTTCACGCCGGTCAACGAGGAAACCCCGCTTCGTCGAGGCGGCTCTGCAAGCCGGTCCTGGTGGGGTACTGGGCACGCAGATCCAGCACGCGCTTCTCGAACGCCACGGTCCCGGCCTCGCCTTGGCGGTCGGCGAGCGCCCGAAGGTCGCGCAGCAGGGCCACGGCCTGGTCGTATTCGCTGGTCTTCTTGGTCGCGACCATGTCATCGACCTGCTTCCATGCGGCTTCTCCCGTGGCCGCGAGGCTGTCGAGGCGCTCGGCGTACGCCGCCGCCTCGGCGGCGGCTTTGCGCGCCTGCGCTCCGCGGCGGCGCTGTTCCTCGGCCTTCTCCCGCTCCTCCGCCCGAATCTGCGCCGCTTCCAGCAGGTCCGCGGCCGTCCGGCCCGGGCTGGAGTGACCGGTCGGGCCTGCGGCATCCGCGCGGAAGCGCCGCAGCAACAGTGCCTGCACCAGCGCGCCTTCGCCGCCGGCGAGCATCGTCAGGAACGAGTCCTTCTCCGTCGCGGGGAGCGAGGCGATCCATTCGGCCAGCCCGTTGTCCGACGGTTCTTCGGCGGGCGGGCTTGCTCCGGCCGCTACGGCTATTAGGTCCTCGTCGATCTCCAGGAAATCAGCGATGGCCTGGAGCGGCGCGCTGAGATTACCCAGACCCGCCGGGACCGGCGGCTCGAACTCGTCCTCGCCATCTTCGTCGTCCTCGCCGGACCACCGGACCGACAGCAGCCAGCCGAGGTACAGCAGCCGAAGGTCCCCAGCGGCCAGGTCAGACCGGGCTTGCACCATCGTCCCGAGACGACCGTCACCTTCCACCCAGTCGCCGTCGGGGTCGCGGTCCAGGTACAGGCTGATGACCACGTGATCGTCGGTCACGATCACGGACGCCGCGTCGGTGTGGCAGTACTTTCTGGCAGTCTCAGCGTCGAGAAGGGCGCGCGGGAAGCGGAACATCAGCCGGCGCGTGCCCCAGTTCGCCAGGTAACAGAACGCGTCGAAGTAGCGTTCCATCAGCTTCTCCGGGTTGCCGCGGAAGTCGCCGTAGTTGTACTCGTTGGCGAACCTGGTGGCGGTTATCTCCGCGCGACTCGATAGTTTCCGCAGCTCGGCACGCTGCTCGTCGGTGAGCGGCTTGTCGAGCGCGAGGAATTCGTAGTACTGGTACTCATTCACGCGAACCTCGCCCAGTGACGGTAGGCGGCGATCCACTCGGCGCCCTTCGGCGACGGCTCGGGCAGCGGCAGATCGAGCAGATGGATCGCCTGATGGTAGCCGTCGCGGACGCAGTCGGCCACGATGCCCGACGCGGTCTGGGTGACGCCTTCAACGAGTACAGTGAAGCCGTGGTCTCGAAGGGCATCTCCAGATTGTCCTCGATCATCACGGCGAAGCCGCCCAGCTGCTCGTCGTCGCCGTAAGCATCGGCCGTGGCCTGCTCGACCAGCGCATCCAGTTCTTCCTCGCTCAGCTCCACGCGCCACAGCGTAGGCAGAAGACCACCGAGCTCGCTCCCGATCGGCCGATTTGAGCGCGGGGAGGCCAGGTTGTGCGGGAAGATCGGGACATGGCGATCATCCGGGTGACCGCAACGCATTTGCGCTGTGCGTCTCCGCGGGAACGGTATTGGTTCCGTGCCGTGCCTCGGGGTTCATCGGCCATCTCCTTGGCCCGTGACCTGCTCAAACGGATCGGCAGCGACCGGCGACCAGCACGCCGCGGTTCGCATGCCGGTGCGTTCGGCCCGCTCACTCTGGCGGGCTACCGGCGGGTGGCCGACGCCATGGTGATGCTCGCCGTCGGCCCGGAAGCAGCATGACCGACGCGGGTTGACCACGCAGTGCGGCTGGCCGCCGACCGGGTTCGGGTGCGAACCGGTGAACGTGACCACGACGCGGTACGAACAGGATCGGGAGGCGCATCATCGCCGATGGCTTCCTGCGTCAGGTGGCGCTATTTGCCTGCGGACGGCTGCTGGCGGCTGCCGTTCGGGAGCTGCGATGTGTTACTCAATGGTCGCGAGCGGGTGGGTGGACGATGCCGACTGGGCACGGCGCGTGATGCAGCATCGCCTGGCTGACCGAGCCGAGCATCATTCCCTTGACGCCGCCGCGCCCGCGCGAGCCCAGGACAAGCATCTGACCCTCGGCCGCGGCTTCCAGCAAGGCGGCGCGCGGTGGACCGCTCTTGACTTGCCGCAGGACAGCCACCTCGGGATGGTCCTTCTCGCACCGGGCGATCTGCTGCTCGAAGTCCTCCTGCATCCGGTGCCCGCCGCCGAAGCTTCCCGGCGTGTCCGCCAGGGCACATACGGCCAGCAGCCGAGCCTCCCGGAGCGCTGCCTCCTCGAACGCGAACATGAGCGCGGCCTGCGAGGCCGCGGACCCGTCCGCACCGGCCACCACGGCGCCGGGGACGTACCCGGCGGCGGGCCGCCAGTGCCCACGGACCACGACCACCCGCCCGGGCGCATGCGCGGCGACCTGCGAGCTGACTGATCCGAGCAGCAGCCCGCCGAGGCGGCCATGCCCCCGGGACCCGACCACCACCATGTCCGCCGTGGCGCCATGCTCACACAGCGCAACAGCGGCCGGAGCGCCGTCCAGCACCTGCCGGACGTCCGCCGACGACCCGGTGAGGGCCTGCGCGTGCCGCACCCCCTGGGCAAGGACCTCCGCACCGGATCGCCGGACAAGACCGAACACATCAGCCGCGGTCGCTGACAACGGGTAGGCCGGCGCCCAGGAATGGCAGACAACCAGCGGTACCCGGCGCGCCCGGGCCTCTCTGCTGGCCCAGCTCAGCGCCTCCGCGCCACCCGGCGAACCGTCGTATCCGGCAACGATCCCGTTAACAGTTTCAGCCATGGCGACCTCCCCCTATTCTGGGGACACCCCAAGCATCGCGCTGCCGCAGGTGCCCGCCCAGGGCCCTTCGGCCCAGGCCAGCGGGAGCAACGGCCCTGCCGTGCCCGCTGCGGAACGCGGGCTAGTGATCATTTGGAGCCAGGGCCGCGCGGCCACACAGGAGCCGTTTCGCCATCGCGGGGCTGGTCGGAGGTCGCCGTGTCCTCAAGATGGCCGGGTACCTGCTGAGTCCCCGCGGTGGCTGAGCACGTGCCGGAGTCGCACGCCGTCCGCGTGCTCCAGTTCTTCGAGCCCGAGTTCTACTTGCGTAAGCGTGCGCTCGAGCCGCGGTATCCAGCGCTCCTCGATTGCTCGCAGCCGGTACCGGGTCGCGCCGACGTCGGTATCGATGATGCGTACCGCCTCGGCCGCGGCCGCGTGACTGGCCGCGGAAGCCACTGCTGCCTTGTAGGCCTGGCGCGCCGCGGCGAGCGCGGGACCGTCGAACGTGTCCGGCTCGGGTGTGGTGCAGGTTATCCCCGACGGGTACCTTGTGCCCGCCGTCAGCCCGTAGCGGATTGTCACCTCAGCCGGGAGCCGGCTCGCGGCAAGCGTGATCGCCCGCCGCCCGCTGAGCAGCTCCGCGCGCAGCAGCCATAGGTCGGCCTTCGCGCAGCTGGCATCCCATTCCTGCCGGGTCTGCTTTTCCTCCGCGCGGAGCCGGTCCTGCTCGGTTAGCAGAAGATGCAGTTTGCGGTCGAGCAACGCGGATCCGCGGCGGGCGGTTTCGAGCCGCCGCCGCAGCCAGAGCCGCCCCGCGCGGCCCGGCGGGACGCCGGGCATGCCACCGGTCACGGGCGCTCCTCTTCCGGCGCCGCGTAGTGGGCATCCAGTTCCTCGCTGGACAGCATGGCCAGTTCCCGGCGTGGCAGCACGCGCAGCGCGCGCCACCCGCGCTCCAGCGTCTCGTCCAGGCTCCGGTTCTCCGCTCTGCCCTGGTCCACGAGCACGTGCTCGAACGCCTGCTCGAACTCGAGGTAGCGGTGGTCGGCCGGGCTGAGTGCCAGCTCCCCGACGAGTTCTGCGAGCTCTCTGGCGCGGCGGGCTTGCGCGAGCGCGGCGAGGATCTGGGCCGCTTCATCGAGGTGGTCGTCGCGGGTCCGCCCGGGCCCGGCGCCGTGCCGCATCAGCCGGGACAGCGACGAAAGCGCGTCGACGGGTGGGTAGACGCCGTGCGCCTGCAGATCGGCGGATAGCACGATCTGGCCTTCGGTGATGTACCCGGTGAGGTCCGGGACCGGGTGCGTGATGTCGCCGGCCGGCATGGTGAGCACGGGTACCAGCGTGAGCGATCCTGCCGCGCCGCGGATCCGGCCGCAGCGCTCGTACAGCGACGCGAGGTCGCTGTACAGGTAGCCCGGGTAAGCGCGGCGGGCCGGGATCTCGCCCCGTGCCGCTGACACCTCACGCAGCGCCTCGCAGTAGCTCGTCATGTCCGCCATCACCACGAGGACGTGACGGCCGAGTGAGAAGGCCAGGTGCTCGGCGACGGTGAGGGCAAGACGCGGGGTGAGCAGGCGTTCGATCACCGGCGCGTCGGCGAGGTTGAGGAGCAGCACCAGCTCGCCCGCCGCCGAGCGTTCCTCCATGGTGTCGCGGACAGCTGCGGCGTCCGGGTGGGTCAGCCCCATGGCCGCGAATACCACGCTGAACGGCTCACCGCCGGCTGACGCCTGGGCGGCGATCTGCGCGGCGAGCTCGAGATGCGGGAGACCGGAAACGGAGAAGATGGGAAGCTTCTGGCCGCGTACCAGTGTGGTCAGCGCGTCGATGGCGGAGATCCCGGTCAGCACTGGCTCTGCGGGTGGCTCACGGGAGGTCGGGTTGAGCGGGAAACCGGCAACTGGCGCGGTGACCGGAGCGAGGACCGGGGGGCCGCCGTCAGCCGGTTCGCCGCGGCCGTTGCAAACCCGGCCGAGCCATTGCGGCCCGACCGGGATGCGCAGCGGGCTGCCGGTGAACGCGATCCGGGTGGCCGAGGGGGCCATGCCGCTGGTTCCCTCGAGCACTTGGACGACCGCGAGGTCACGGTCCACCTCGAGCACGAGGCCGTGCCGCTGCGGGCCGGAGGGGAGCTGGATGGTGGCGAACTCATCCCAGCCCACCCCGGCGACCCGCCGCACGAAGATCAGCGGGCCGCGCAGTTCCGTCACCGCGGTGTACTCCAGCTGCGCCCACACACTCACGGCACGCGCTCCCGGCCGGGCGGCCGGGCGACGTCCGCCAGGGTGGTGAGCACCGTGTCACGGCAGCCGCGCACGGAGTCGGCGGTAGCCGCGTCTTCGCGTGCCCGCAGCAGCGGCGAGAAGTCCTGCTCCTCGATCACGGCAGCATCGACACCGGCCTCGACCAAGGCCTGGCACTGGTCGATGACGTCGAGCACCGCGCCGGCCAGCGCAGCGGCTCTCGCGGCCGGGCAGGACGCATCGATCCGGCTCAGCGCGTTCTGCTGCAGTACCGCCTCGCGGATCAGCCTGCCCGCGAGCATCGTCACGCGCTCGCGCCCGGGCATCGCGCTCGCGCCGACGAGCTCGGCCAGCAGGCCGAGCCGGTCCGCCTCCGCGAGCAGCGCCGCGAGCCTGCCCTTTCGCTCCGCCCAGCCCGGATCACCGTTGCGCGCGTACCAGCCGCCCACTACCGCGTCGTCGAGGGAGAACGATGCGGTCCACGACACGGCCGGGTAATGCCGCGCGTAGGCGAGGTCGCGGTCCAGCGTCCACTGGCAGCGGACGAACCGCTGGGTGTGCGTGGTGACCGGCTCGGTCATGTCGCCGCCCGGCGGCGACACCGCCCCGATGATGGTCACCGAGCCCTCGTCTCCCGCTTCGGTCACCACGCGCCCGGCGCGTTCGTAGAACGCGGCAAGCGCGGACGCGAGCCCGGCCGGGAACCCCTCCTCCGCCAGAAGCTCACCGCCCCTGGACGCGAACTCGCGTAGCGCCTCGGCCCACCGCGACGTGGAGTCCGCGATGACCACCGCATCCAGGCCCATGTCGCGGAAGTGCTCAGCGACCGCGGCCGCGCTGTAGATGCTCGCCTCGCGGGCCATCATCGGCATGTTGGAGGTATTGGCGATCACAACGGTCCGCTGTGCCAGCGGCCCGCCGGCGCGCGGGTCGGTCAGCTCGGCCAGCTCCTTGAGCACGTCGGCCAGCTCATTCCCCCGCTCCCCGCAGCCCACGTAGACGATCACGTCGGCGTCAGACCACTTGGCGATCTGCTGCAGCAGCACGGTCTTGCCGGTCCCGAAGCCGCCTGGCACCGCAGCGGTGCCGCCTCGGGTGACCGGAAAAAGGCTGTCGATCACCCGCTGGCCGGTGAGCAGGGGCGCGGCCGCGTCGAGGCGCTCACGCGCCGGGCGCGGACGCCGAACAGGCCAGGACGAGGTGAGCCTGATCTGCGTGCCGCTCACGGTCGCGACGACCCCGCTTGCCCGGCACGGGCCAGCGGGCCGCACCTCGTCGACCCGGCCGGCTATCCCCGGCGGGATAAGCACCTGGTACGGCACCGGGCCGGCGACGGCCACGGTGCCGACCATGGCGCCGGGGCGCAGCATCGTGCCCGCGGTCACGCCCGGGGTGAATACGAACCGGCGGCCGCCCGGACCGGACCGCGCCGCGGGATCCAGCCACACGCCGGCCCGGCTGAGCGGGCGCAGCAGCCCATCGAAGACGCCGCCGAGCAGGTGCGGGCCCAGGGGGGCCGACAGCGGCTCGCCGCGCGACCGGGCCGGCGCGCCCGGAGCGAGCCCGCCGGTGTACTCGTATGCCTGAATGGTCGCCACGTCATCGCGGATTCCCACCACCTCACCCGGCAGGCGGCTCTCGCCGACGTCGACGACGTCGAACATCGCTACTGCGCGCAGGCCCGTCGCCTCGATCAGGGGACCATTCACGCGCGTCACCCGGCCCGCCGGAGGGGCAGCACGGCGGGCGTGACGCGTTACCCCGACCACAGCGCGCTCACCTCCGCACCGAGCCCGTCAACTGCGATGTCGGCCAGCCGCGGCAGCGAGCAGTCCACCAACGTGCCCGGGCCCTGTGCCACCACGCCCCCCGACGGATGCCGGTTGACGGCCGCCGCCGGGCCTGCCTTGCCGCGGGCGAGCTCTTCGAGGCGGTCGAGCAGACGCGGGTACGCCGGGTCGTTCACAAGAGCACCGACCGCCTCGCGCGCCCGGCGCCTTAGTTCCTCGTACACCTCGCGCTGAGCGGTCAGCACCACTGACCGGGCGGCCCGCCGCGACATCGCGCGCCGCGCCGCGGCGGCCGACTGCCCGTCCAGCTCGCCCCGCCCGCGTGCCTGCGACAGGATCGTTTCCACCTGGTGGCCGGAATCCGCGAGCACCGCCGCCGCCTCGGCCGCGGCCGCCGCCCGGACCTCGCCGGCCCGCCGGGTAGCCTCGCGGATCAGCGCGGCCCGCACAGGCGACAGTGCGTCGGCGCCAGCGGGAAGATCGCCGCAGTGCCCGGCGTCGCCGCGATCCGCATCACCCGCGGCGACGAGCGCACGACCTGTCATGGCGGCATCACCACCGTAAGCGCGTCCGGGCGTTCGCCCAACTGGCCGGCGAGGCAGTCCGCCGCCCGGGGGGTGAGGATGACCACGGCCACCTCAGCACCGAAGGAACGCCATGCCGAGCGCGTCTCGTCCTCGGTCTCCGCGGGAAACGTAATGACACCAGCCAGCGCGAACCCGCGGATACGGTCCTCTTCCCCGATCACGGCAACCCGCGACATGACCCTCACACCTTTCCGATCAAGATGATGCCGACGATCAGGCCGTAGATCGCGATCCCCTCGGCCAGGCCCACGATAACCATGGCGCGCCCGAACAGCTCCGGTCGTTCGCTCATCGCGGCGAGCGCGGCAGCGCCGGTGTAGGCGACCGCTATGCCCGCCCCGATCGTGGATCCGGCGACTGCGATCGCGGCGCCCAGCAGCGCCGCCCAGCTTGCGCCGGCCCCCACGGCGGCGGCCTTCGCCCCGGCCACGCCCGCCGCTGTGCCCGCCGTGGCAGTGGCTGATGCTGGCCCGGCCGCAAGCGCGATGGCCAGCGCGGCGATCGCGCCGGCGGCGAGCAGCACGTTGAAACCGGCCAGCGCGTAGATTCCGCGGCGGCCGCGCCGCAGCGCCGCATACGTCACCACGATCCCCACGGTGATCACAGGCAGCCCGATCAGCCAGGCGGACATGGCGCACCCTCCTTCGCCTGAACCGGCAGGTGCCAGGGCCGGAACGGCCGTCCCTGGGTCACGAACAGCCGGGAGAACAGCTCGTAGTACTCCAGCCGCATCGCCTGGATGCCCGCGACGAGTGCCTCCAGGGCGAACGCGAGCAGGTTGCCGAGCACGAAGACCACGACGGCCACCGCGACGGCGGCGCCGCCCCGATGCCACAGCGACACCGTGGCCTCCCAGACGATCAGGCCGAGAGCAGCGTGCGTGAGGCCGAACGCGGCGAGACGCGCGAAGGACACGACGTTCGAGCCGAGCCGGATCACGGTGTCGAAGACCTCAACCGACGCCTGCGCGATACCCGTGCCGCCCCCGCCCGCCTCGGCGACGAAACCTGCGAACGCAAATCCCAGCCCGGCCAGCGCCACGGCGGCGCCGGCGGCAATCAGCGCGCCCTGCCGCGCGTACAGGCCGGCCGCGGCGGCACCGAGCCCGGCAAACAGCGCCGTCCCGGCGATCCCCGTGGGAGCGTACAGCGCGACCGGCCAGCCGCCCTCGCGCCAGCGGTTGATCGTACCGAGGGCGTACGCGCCCGCCAGCAGCACGGCGCCGAGCGCGAGCGCGGCCGCGAGCAGCGTAAGCGGTTCGCTGAGCGGGCGGAGCCACAGCACCGGCACGAGCCCGGTCGGCCCGAAGCACTCGCCGTACAGGAAACCGAACGCGGTGCTGGTCACGCCGGCGCCCACGACGAACGGCCACGCCACGTGGAACCGGCCCAGCCACCGCGGCCACCGTGCATACATGGCCGCCCCCACCACGACCAACGCGGCGCCCTGGCCGACGTCGCCGAACATCATGCCGAACATCAGCACGTAGGACGCCCAGGCCAGGTGCGCCGGGTCGATGTCGGCGTAGGGCACCGTGCCATAGACGTCGACGAGCGGCGTAAGGGAACGGCGTACCGCCGTCCCGCCGAGCAGCGTGGGCGCCTGCATCCCGGGCGGCCGCGGCAGCCGGACCACCGCACCGCCGACAGCGGACAGCTGCGCGGCCAGCCCAGCGGCCCGGTCCGCCGGGGCCCAGCCGGCCAGCGCCGCCACGCTGCCCCGCCGCGGCGCCGCGGCCGCATACTCCTCAAGCTGCGCCTCGCCAGCCAGCAGGTCGTAGCGGCCCAGCCGCTGAAGCCCGTCAACGTCGGGGGCTGCCGCGGTCAGCGCCGCGTTCTCGGGGGTACGGACCGCGTGCTGCAGCGCCCGGCCGGCCTCGCCCTTGGCGGCCTGCCCGATGCCGGCCGTGTCGAGCTCCACGGCGCCGGAAGCGGCGACCCGGACAAGAACGTCGCGCAGCGATCCGGACGGCGCGACAAGCGCGATGCGTTCCATCCGCGCCGGCCGCGGCATGCCGCGCCACCGCACGCCGGGCAACGGCGCGCCCGGCGAGTGCGTGCCGGGCGACCGTGGGCCGGCCGGGTGCCGATCAGGCGAGTACGGCTCAAGCCGGGACATCGTATGCCCCAGGGTCATAGGCCACCGCGTCGTAGGCCGCCAGCGGCTGGCCACCGCGAGCCGCGACCTCCAGCGCGGCCCGCAGCCGCCACGTGTCGGCGCCCAGCACGGCAGCCGCGCCGAGCACCGGCTCCCCGGCGAAGCCGGAGGATGCCAGCAACCCGAAACCATCATGCTCGACCCGCGACCACCAGCGAGCCTCCGCGTGCCACAGGTCACCGGCAGCGGCGCCCGGGGTCAGCACCCACCGTGCGCGGGCGGGCAGCCGGCGGGCCAGATCAGCAAGCGTCACCGCCCGCAGTGGCGCACTGCCGATCAGCGGGCCAAGCTGGGCACCGGCGAAATCTGGAAGCTCACGGGCGGCGACGAATCTCTGGCCGGCGGCGAGCAATGCCGCCGCGGCCGCGGCCCACGACGGGGCCGGGTACGGCAAAGCGGCCACCCGGGCCGCCCACACCGCGCGCATGCCGAGCCGGATGGTCCGTGGCTCCTGCCCGCCAGGGTCGCGCCACGCCGAGGAAGCCAAGACCACGCGGAGCTCGGCGAGCGAGCCAGCGACGCGCAGCCGCGGCCACGCGGTGGCCAGCGCGCCCAGCTGGAACGTGGGACCTGCGGCGCCACCGGTCAGCCCGTCAATCAGTTCGTCGGTATTGGCGATCTCAAACCATCCGGCCAGCGTCCGCAGCATGGCAGCGCCGCCGCGAGGCAGCCACCCGGCGAGCACCCGCAGGTGCCACAGCAATGTGCGGGCGGCCCCGTGCTGCGCCTCTGCCAGGGACTGCCCCGGCTGGATGTCCCGGCTGTACGGGGTGCTCGCGAGTGCTTCCAGCGCCTCGCGCAGTGAGCCGGCGCGGGCGATCCGGCGCGCTCCCTCACTACCCAGGCGGCGCCGGGCCAGCGCCCTGGCCCGGACGCTGCCCGCCACCCAGCCGGCGCTCATGGCGCCGGCCCTGCCGCAGCAGGGGCCTGGGTCTCATCGCCCGCCTCACCGTCATCACCCGCCACCGCCAGCACGGCCCGCACGGCCCTGCTAACGAATTCCGGCATCTGCCGCGCCGCACGTGCACGGATAGCCTGCGCGTCCTGCTCGGCGGCGCGCAGGGCGGCATCGGCGTTCGCCTCCGCCCTGGCCAGCAGCGCAGCAGCCGCATCGGCGCGGACAGCCTGCGTGCGCTGCCTCGCGGACGCGACCATGTCATCCGCCCGGCGGCGCGCGTCGTCGCGGACCAGGTCGGCGTCGCGGTCAGCCTCGCTGAGAATAATCGCGCGCTCCGCCTGCGCCCCGGCAAGCATCGCGAAGACCGGCTCGAGTTCGGCGGCGAGGTCCCGCGCGCGGTCGGCGGGAACAGCTGCGGCCGCCGCATTGCCCGGTGCGCCCGCAGGCCGGAAACGCTGCAAGAAGTCACGCATCGGGCTCATCGGCGCCTCCCATCACCTGGGGGACAGCGGACAGGCCTGCCCGGCGAAAACGAGCTTGCTCATCACTCGAGCCGCGATCAACCCGGCCGCAGTGACCCGCTCCCCGAGCTGGTGTCCCGGACAGCCGCATCGTCTTTCGCCATCACATCCTCGAGCGTGCTCGTCGCGACGACCGCTCCTGCGCTCTCCATTTCAAGCACAGCAGGGCGCGCGAGCCACACGCATCAGGCCAACGACTCGGGCTCCCCGGACTTCCGGCCTAGCACCACAGGGCCAATGGCCCCGACACCCATGAGAAACCGCCGGACCGAACGAGCCAGCCGAGTGCCTGCCAGATCTACCGCGGCGCGAGCTGAGTCAGGATGTGACAGCGCGTGGCCGCCCAGGCCACCCAGCGGTTTGGCGGTAGTCCGCCACTGCGCACCGCGGCTTCATGGCGCGGACAGGTACCGTACGCAGCTGCTGAGGGTGGCGAGCTCGTCGTAGTCGTCCTCGTCGATCCGGTGCCCCCAGGCGTCGCTGAGAATCTCGACGAAGTTGAGGAAATCGAGCGAGTCCAGGTCGAAGGCGTCGCGCAGGTCCGCGTCGGCATCGATCGCGTCGATATCCGAGCCAGGCGCGGCCCGTTTGAGGGCCTGCCCGACCGCCTCGCGTGCCTGTTGTGGTGTCACAGTTCCTCCGGTCGTTGCAGGAGGCGGGCGGCGGCCTCCAGATACCGTGCTCCGGTATAGCCGTCTGTGGCGCGATGATCGGCCGCGAGCGTCGCGGTAACTTGGGGACGGACGCCGAGGAGCCCGCCGACGGCGCATGGCATCTTGGTTACCTTGCCGAAGCCGGCCAGCGCGACCTGTGGCGGATAGATCACGCCGAAGACCGACTCCACGCCCCGGTCGCCGAGATTGGTGACCGTGATCGTCGAATCGGTCATCTCGCTGCCGCGCAGCCGTCCTTCCCTTGCCCGGGTCGCCAGGTCCCGCAGCTGGGCCATCAGGTCAGCGACGGTGCGGCGGTCCGCGTCGTGGATGGCGGGCGCGACCATGCCGCCGCCGCGCAGCGAGATCGCGACGCCCAAGTGCACACGCTCGGACGGCACGAAGTGATCGTCGACCCAGAATCCGTTAAGTTGCGGCACCTCGCGGGCCGCGACGGCCGCCGCTTTGAGCAGTAGCGCGGCTGGCACGATCCGGGCCGGCACGGGCATTTCCCTGTTGCGGCGGCGCAGCCATTGCGTGGCCTGTTCAAGGTCGATCGTGGTGCTCAGGTAGTAGTGCGGGATTTCGCGTTTTGAGCGGGCCATGAGGTTCGCGATCGCCCGCCGCATCGCGGCCTGGCGCGCCGGCGCCGCTTCCGGCCGTGCGCCCTGCCGCCCTGGCGGCTGTGCGGGCTGCCCGGCCAGGCGGCCGGCCGCCGTTGCCCCGTCCCCGCCCGGCGGCGCCTGCGGCAGCGCGTTCGTACCGGCGGCCCGGCGGACGTCTTCGGCGCGAATCGCACCATTGACGCCGGTTCCCCTGACGGTGGTGAGATCGGTCCCGAGCTCGGCGGCAATGCGGCGGGCGAACGGCGATACCCGAAGCCGTTGCCCCCGAGCGGCCGCGCTTTCGACATCCGTGCGCGTCACCGCACCGGCCGGACCGGTGCCGCGCACCTGCCTGAGGTCCACCCCCTTTTGCCCGGCCAGCTGGCGGACCAGGGGCGACAGCACGGCCGGCCGCCTGGCAGGTGGCGGCTTGGCAGGGGGCGGCCCGGCCGGCGGCGGCCCGGCCGGCGGCGGCCCGGCCGGCGGCTCGGGAAGGGGTTCTCCGGCTGCGGGTGCCCGGCGTTTGGCCGCTGGCGCTGAGCGCTTGGCGCGATCTCGGCGTCTGTCGGCGGGTGCGGCAGCAGGGGCGGCCACAACGGCCCCGGCCGGCGCGATCACCGCAAGCGGAGTACCCACAGGTACCCGCTGCCCGGGCTCGAGGAGCAGGGCGCTGACCACGCCACTGTCGAAGCACTCCACCTCGACGGCCGCCTTCGCCGTGTCCACGACGGCGACGATGTCGCCCTTGTGCACCTGGTCACCGGGTTTCACGAGCCACTCGAGCAGTGTTCCCTCGTCCATATCCGCACCGAGCGAGGGCATCCGGAATTCGGCCATGTCAGCCGACCGCCCTCCGCGCCGCGGCCACGATCGTGGCGGGCTGCGGCAACGCCGCCTCCTCCAGATGCCAGGCGTATGGAATTGGCACTTCTGCGGTGCAGACGCGTTCGATCGGCGCGTCCAGATCGTAGAACGCCTGTTCGGTTATCCGGGCCGCGACCTCGGCCGACAGGCTGCCGGAGCGCCAGCCCTCGTCGGCGATAACCACGCGGTGGGTACGCCGCACTGACTCCATGATCGTTGCGTCGTCGAGCGGTCGCAACGTGCGCAGGTCGATCACCTCCGCAGCGACGCCGTCGGCGCTCAGCTGGTCGGCGGCGGTCAGGGCCTTCGCCAGCGTGCCGCCGTATGCGACGATCGTCAGATCCCGGCCAGGCCGGCGGATAGCCGCCGTGCCGATGTCGACCGGTGTCGCGGCCGGGTCGAGCATGCCGGACATGTTGTAAAGAGCGCCGTGTTCGAAGATCAGTACGGGGTCGGGATCTTCCAGCGCGGTCCACAACATGCCGCGGGCATCGGCGAGCGTGGCCGGGGTGAGGATCCGCAGGCCGGGGATGTGCGCAAACCACCCTTCCAGGCTGTGTGAGTGCTGCGCGGCGACCTGCCGGCCCGCGCCGGTGGCCATCCGGATCACCAGCGGCACGTTGAACTGGCCACCCGACATGTGCAGCAGCGTCGCCGCGTTGTTCAAGATCTGGTCCAGCGCGAGCAGGCTGAAGTTGACCGTCATGATTTCGACGATCGGCCGCATCCCGGCGAGCGCGGCCCCGATCCCGGCACCCACGAACGCCGACTCCGACAGCGGTGTGTCCCGGATCCGCTCTGGCCCGAACTCCTCGAGCAGGCCCAGGGTGACGGCGTAACAGCCGCCGTAGCGGCCGACATCCTCGCCCATGATGAACACCCGCTCGTCCCGGATCAGGGCCTCCCGCAGCGCCTCGCGCATCGCCTCACGGTAGGTGACCAGCTTGCCGCTCACAGCCGTGGCGGTATCGGCGGCGACGGCCTTTGCGGCGACCCCATCAGCCTTGGGGGTGGCGGTACCAGCCTTGGCTGTCCTGGCTCTGGCGGTCTTGGCGGTGGCGCCGGTGGCCCCGGCCCGGGCGGTCATGCCGGCCTCGGGCTGTAGACGAACCGGGTCAGGTCCTCCACGGGCTCAATGGCGGCCACCTCGGCCGCCTCGATCGCACGACTTATCTCCGCCGCGATCCCTTGCTCCAACGCCTCAACGTCGTCGTCTGTGATCTCACCGTGCTGCTTCATCTGGGCCGCCAATGCGTCGATCGGGTCGCGTGCCTTCCATCGCTCGATCTCGGACTTGTCGCGATAACGGTCGGGGTCGTACATGGAGTGCGCACGGAACCGGTACGTGCGAAGCTCCAGGAAGTGCGGGCCGCCTCCGCCGCGCACCGCCTCGGCGCCGCGGCGAGCCGCGTGTTCCACGGCGATCACGTCCATCCCGTCCACGGCCCACGCGACCATGCCGTACGAGCCGGCGCGGGCAGCCAGGTCGGTCTCGGCCTGCGCCCTGTTCAGTGCCGTCCCCATCGCATACAGATTGTTCTCGCAGCAGAACAGCACCGGCAGCTCCCACAGCGCCGCAAGGTTCATGCACTCGTGGAACTCGCCTTCTGCCACGGCGCCATCCCCGAAGAAGCACGCGGTTACCCGGCCGGCGCCGCGCATGCGGTCGGCGAGGGCCAGACCCACGGCGAGCGGCAGCCCGCCGCCGACGATTGCGTTGCCTCCGTAAAAGCGGTGGCTGGTGTCGAACAGGTGCATCGAGCCACCGCGCCCCCGGCTGCATCCGGTCACCTTGGCGTACATCTCGGCCATGAGTGAATCCATCTCCACCCCCCGCGCGAGCGCGTGGCCATGCTCACGATAGGTCGACACGATCGAATCCGCAGGTGCCAGCGCCTGGCACACGCCCACCGCAACCGCCTCTTCGCCGATGTACAAATGCAGGAAACCGCGGATCTTGGCGGCGCTGTAGAGCTCCACGCATCGTTCCTCGAAACGCCGGATACGCACCATCTCCCGCAGCAGCTCCCTGCGGTGCGCGGCGTCCCCCGATGCCGGCTGCGGGGTAGCGGCTGGCTGCCGCGGCTGGCCGGTCATTGCGCACGCTCCAGAGTCGACACGTCACCTTCGGGAAGGCCAAGTTCTCGTGCCTTGAGCAGGCGCCGCATGACCTTGCCGCTACGAGTCAGCGGAATGTTCTGATCGAACTCGATTTCTCTCGGTGCCACCGCGCCGAGTCGTTCACGGCCAAACGCCTCCAGCTCGAAGAGCAGATTCTCGTCCGGGCGGTAGCCAGGCTTGAGCGCGACGAACGCCTTGACGATCTCGCCCGCCACCGGGTCAGGTTTGCCGATCACGCCGGCCTCGGCGACCGCTGGGTGCTCCATCAGCACGCTCTCCACCTCGAACGGGCCGATCAGGTGGCCGGCGGATTTGATGACGTCGTCAGCGCGCGCGACGAACCAGAAGTAGCCGTCCGCGTCCCGCCGCGCCACGTCGCCGGTCAGGTACCAGCCACCGGCGAACGCCTCCGCGTAACGCTCGGGTTCATGCAGGTAACCGCGGAACATCGACGGCCACCCCGGCCGCAGCGCGAGCTCGCCCTCCACATCCGGCTCGGTGATCACATCCACCCGCCCGCCGGTGACCTGAGCCCTGCCGTCCTCGCCCTGCCGCAGCAGCGCTGCCTGCACCCCTGGAAGCGGCCTGCCCATGGACCCGGGCCGGATGTCCATGGCCGCGAAATTGCTGATCATAATGGCGCCGGTTTCCGTCTGCCACCAGTTGTCATGGACCGGCAGGCCCAGCGCCTCCACCCCCCACACCACGGCCTCGGGGTTGAGCGGTTCGCCGACGCTGGCGACCAGCCGCAGCGCCGACAGATCGTACCCGCGCGCCAGCTCGGGGCCGCGCCGCATCAGCATCCGCAGCGCGGTCGGCGCCGTGTACCAGACCGTCACACGGTGGTCACGCAGGATCGCATACCAGCGCTTGGCCTCGAACTCGCCGGCGTCGGTCACCAGCGTCGCTCCGTGGGTGAGCGGCGCGATGATCCCATACGACGTGCCGGTCACCCATCCCGGGTCCGCGGTGCACCAGAACACGTCCCCGGCGTGCAAGTCCAGCGCGAACCCGGCCGTAGCGTGGTGGGCGACAACCGCCTCGTGCACGTGCACCGCGCCCTTCGGCTTGCCGGTCGTGCCGCTGGTGAAGTGCAACAGCGCCATATCCGCCGGATCAGTCGGCGGGATGTCAAACTCCGCGGAGGCCGCCCCGAGCGCCGCGGGCAGGTCGATCGTGCCAGGTGGCACCGGTCCCGCGCCCGCGATCAGCACATGCCTCAGGCCCGGCAGCGCGGCGCGGATAGCGGCCACCCTGCGCTCGTACAACCGGGCGCTCGTGACCAGCACCCGCGCGTCCCCCAGCAGCATCCGCTCCCGGATCGGCTCGGGACCGAACGCCGGGAACAGCGGGCAGAACACGCTGGTGTTCTTCAGCGTCCCAAGCGCCGTGAAATACAGCTCAGGAACCCGGCCAAGCAGCGAGAACACCCGGTCCCCCTTGCCCACGCCGAGACTGCGCAGCAGATTTGCGAACCGGTTTGTCTGCGCCCGCAAATCGCGGTAACTGCACTCGCTCACCCCACCATGACGGCCGACGCACACCAGGGCTACCGCAGCGGCCCCGGGCCCCGCAGCATGCCTGTCGACCGCCTCGTACGCAATGTTGAGCCCACCGCCCGGCAGGCCATCAAGCTCGGACCTTGCCCGCGCCCAAGAGAACGCATCGCAGGCACGTTCATAATCGGCCAGATTGAAACGGCCCGCGGCCGACCTTTCCTTAACGATCGGTTCCCACCTCATGGCCAAACCCTCCGCTCGCCCCGGCATCACCGGTCGCAGCGCCAACACAGTTCAAACAGCCGCTCAACTCTTTGCGGGCCGCGGTGGCATCTGACAGAAGGCTCGTTTCTCACCCCGCCGTTCACGAGAGCCATAGGACACGGCGATCCGGGGACCTTCGTCCCCGGCCGCCGCACGCGGCAACAACCGGTCTTCCCCAGCCCGTGCGGCCCGCGCAGCACGAGGGTGACCGGGCGTCTTCGGGTCGCGGACATCCACCTGGGACAGCGCAACGGGACCGGGCCGGGGCGGCCTCCCGCTGCGCCGTACCCGGCAGTCACCGGGTGGCAACGGACGCGCGAGAATGACGGAGATGAGAGGCTGGGCGGCACGGCCAGGCTGGTACGGATCGTCCTCGGGTGACCGCTGGCGGCCAGGCCGGCTACTGATCACAGCCTGTGAGGTGGGAGTGGGCCTTCGCATCGTGGCGGGGACTGCCAATCCGGTGCTCGCCGGTGCCGTCGCCACGGCACTGCGCACCGAGGCGGTGACGCCTGAGCTGGAGCGGTTTCCGGACGGCGAACTGCACCCGGTCGTGGATCACCTTCGAGGTGACGACGTCTACGTGATTCAGCCCACGGGGCCGCCGGTCAGCGACCACCTGATGGAGCTGTTCCTGCTGCTGGACGCCTGCCGCCGCAGTGGCGCGGACAGGATCACGGCCGTCCTGCCGTACTTCGGCTATGCGCGCCAGGACCGCCGCGGCCGGGTCGGCGAGGCGGTGGGTGCCCGGGTCGTCGCCGACGCGCTGGCCGGATCTGGGGCCCAGCGCCTGGTCGTGGTGGACCCGCACACCGCCGCGCTCGAGGCCATGTGCGGTATCCCGGTGGAGATGCTGACGGCCGTGCCCGCCCTGGCAGGCGCGGCCGCGCCGATGGCTGCCGAGGGCGCCGTCATCGTCGCGCCCGACCTCGGCGCGGTCAAGCTCGCCGAGCATTACGCCTCGTTGGTCCGGCGGCCGGTCGCCGTTGTGCGCAAGACGAGGGTAACCGGCGCCACCGTCCACGCCGAAGACATCGCCGGTGACGTCGCTGGCCGCCCCGCCATCATCGTCGATGACATGATCAGCACCGGCGCCACGATCGAGGCAGCCGCGGGGGTCGTGCTCGCGCACGGCGGCGCGCCGGGCATTGTCGTCGCTGCGACCCACGGGCTGCTGGTCGGAGCGGCTGCCAGCCGGCTCGCGCGGTTGCCGGTCCGGTGTGTGCTCACCACCGACAGCCTGGCCCGTGACCAGTCGCCGGTGCCCGCGCTGCAGGTCGAGTCCGTCGCCCCGCTGCTGGCCGAGGCCATTGGCCGCCTGCACCACAATCAGCCGCTCGGAGACTTGCTTGTCCGCGGCTGACGCGCCCGGAAGGCACCGGGCCGGCTCACCGGCAAGCGCCGGTGGCAGGCCGTTTGGCCCTGCCCCGCCAGGCTTTGGCTGTGCTGTGGTGAAAGTGATGAAGCAACGGACCTTCGTGATCAAACTGAGGTGATCCGCGGAGGGAGGTGCACCCGTTGACCAAGTACATCGGTCAGGGCCAGCAGCAGCCGCCGGTGGCCGCGCTCGAGGAGCGCGT
>DATIYI010000156.1:0-5617 GCA_035517695.1 Streptosporangiaceae bacterium | reverse complement strand
GTACCTGCACCGGCTGGACCGGGCGTGGGATGACGGTGACGGGGCGCTGGCCAGGTTCGCCGATGACCTGGTGGTGATGTGCTGGTCCCGTCGCCAGGCCGAGCGGGCGCTGGAGCGCCTGACCGGCTTGCTGGCTGGGCTGGGCCTGGAGCCGAAGGCGGCCAAGACCCGGATAGTGCACCTGCAGGCGGGCGGCGAGGGTGTGCGCGGTATATCGAGCTCCGCTATAATCGGATGCGTCTGCACTCGGCGCTCGGGTACCGGACTCCGCAAGAAGCCCACGACGATTACCTGAACCGGCAGCGTGCAGCATGAAATAGCTCCAATTCCGCAGTCCGGAAAACGCGGGGCGGCCCAGATCGCCGCCGCGGTCGATGGCGCGGGCAGGTCCGGTCACCGTTCAGCCTCGCCGAGATCGTGTTGTGGGGCGGCGCGATCGCGCGGGTCGCCGCAGATGAGACAGCCTTCGGCCAGCGGGACGGCAGATTCCACCGCGCCAAAACCAGCCACTACAAGCGAAGACAAGCCAAATACAACGAAGTGGTGCTGGAGTACTAAGACTTGGGATTTGGCGGCTCCGCATGGCAGCGGACCACGGCGTCGCCGAAGCCGCCCTCAGCGCGCGTGGTGATCGGGCCTACGTCGGTCGTTGTGAGGGTGAGCCGCAGCGTGTTCGCGATGTCGAGGGTGGTCACGGACGCAGAGGAGCCGAAGTCGATCTCGCGGTGCCACCGTTGCGTGCCGTCGGTGCTGACCGTGAAGATGAGACGGGCGCCGGGGTCGGAGGCCTGGTCGATGAGCCCGGCCGCCTTGAACGACAGCGTCGAGCACTGACGGGCGAGGTCCCAGCTGCCGCCAATGGGGTCGGTGACGCCCGATGACTGCTGGATCACGACCGTGTGGCTATAGTCGGTGCCGTTGATGCGCTCGGCGTCGCCCCAGGTGTTTGTGAGGATTGACTGCGCGGCGTTGAAGTCGGACAGCCAGTAGTCCGACTCCGTCGTACTCGGTGGCACTGCCGAAGCTGAGGAGCCCGGCGTTCCTGTGCTCGCGCTCGGCGGCCCCGCCGGACCCTGAGGGGTTGCGGACGGCGGACCCTGGGGGGTTGCGGACGCCGGACCCTGGGGGGTTGCGGACGTCGATTTGAGTGTCGAACCGCACGCCGTGAGCATGAGGGAGGCCAGGATGAGGCATCCCATGAGAGCGCATCTTTGCCTCACGCCCCGCTTGGCTTTACGCTCGCCTGCGCACCCGATGGGATGCTGCGTGGTGCCGCTTTGTTCGCGTCTGCTCCCTTTGCTAGTGTTCCCTGTGCGGGTGATGAAAGCCATCGTCCCTCCCCTCCTATGTTTCGTTGAAGCCTGATCAGGCGGTGGACGTTTTAGTGCTCTCGCCGGACGTCCCAGCGCCCACCCCAGCCTGGTCGAGGATCGCGCCAGCTAGCATCACGAGGGCAGTGATGAAGCTGAGGATCAGGCCAACGCCCAGGTTGAGACCGCCGAAACCTCCCACGCTGCGATTCGCCACCAAGAATCCGAAGGTGATCAGGACATCGAAGAGCCCGACCACCACTGAAAGCTGTGCCCAGCTGAAACCCCACACCCTGTCAGGAAGGCCACTGCCGAAGGACTTAATCCCTACAAGAACTGCAATTGCGAGACTCAGCAGGGGAACCCACGTTGCAGTCAGCACAAGGCCGGGGATGGTCTTTGCGGACCAGGCATTGAAGCCTTGCCCAGGGCTGCTGTACCAGTCGAGGAAACCCCAGATGAACATAAGGACACCGGCTGCCATCACCAGCATTTGGCCCGGCGTCAGTTTCCGCCGTCTTGCGTCCAAGCTGAAGGCCGATGCAGGGGCTGCTGGCGCGGGTGGCGCGGGAGGCGGTGGGAGTTCTCTCCGGTCTTCCGGTCCTTGCGGCGCGGCGGTGTTTTTCTCCCCTCCGGTGAGCGGTGAGCCGCAGGCTGAGCAGTAAGCTGAGTGATCTGGGTTTGCGTTGCCGCATTTCGAGCAGAGCATAGTTTTGCGGCCTTTCTTGCGGGCCCAGCCGACTGTGCCATCAGGCAACGCTGACGACTGCCTTAACATGGCACCCCTGCATCTGCCGACACAGTGCCCGAGGGCATATGGATAAGCCAGCGTCCAACCGGACGGCAACTCCCGCATCCCCCACGGGCTAGCTAAAGCTAGCTTTTTCGTTATATTCAGGGTCTTGCTGCCGCCTGGGCTTGGGCCAGAGGACCAAGGTCCCCGGCATGAAGGCAATTAGCCTCGATATTTCGTGATCTTGATGTGGCGGGCTGAGGTTGCGGCGTTCCGCTGTTTTCAGCGTCCGGCCGCGCGCAGCAGCCCGGCTGTCGCGCCGGGTGTCGGGCTCGAATACACGATCGGGCTGGTGACCTCGCCTTCTGGTAACGGCCTGGAGCTGTCAAGCGGCGACCCGGTACTCGTGTGTAAGTCGCCGAGGACTTGTTTTCGGCGCAGCCGGTGCTCAGCCAGGTTGATTTCCGGTGGCCGGGTGTCGGCCTGAGCCGGTGCAAGCTGGCCGAGGGCACGGTGCGGCCGGGCGGTGTTGTAATGCCGCAGGTATTCCGTCAGCACCTGCCGCAGATGACGCTCATTGACGATCAGCAGCCGGTCCAGGAGCTCCCGGCGCAGGGTACCGATGACCCTTTCGCAGATCGCGTTCGCTCTGGGCGCCTGCGGTGGGCTCGCGAGAATCCTGATCCCGTCCGCCTGGAACACGGCGTCGAAGGACCCGGTGAACCGGCCTGCGCGGTCCCTGAGCAGGAACTTGATAGAAGCCGCGTGCTGGCCGAGGTCCATCAGGAGGTTGCGGGCTGTTTGTGTCGTCCACGCGCCGTCGGGGGTCGCGGTGATACCCGCGAGGTGAACGCGGCGGGTGCCATGCTCGATGACGATAAGGGCATAGACACGCCGCAGGAGCACGGTGTCCACATGGACGAAATCGACCGCCAGAATGCCGCGGGCCTGCGCGGTCAGAAACTGCTTCCACGTCGGCCCCTTCCGGCGGGGTGCGGGGCCGATCCCGGCATCACGCAGGATCTGCCACACCGTGGAGGCGGCGATCGGATGGCCGAGCCTGACGAGCTCGCCTTGCACCCGCCGGTGCCCCCACGTCGGATTGTCCGTCGCCATGCGGATCACGAGCTTGCGGATCGCGGGCTGCCGTGGACGGTCGGCCGGGCCGCCGCCGGCTGATGTAGTCCCATCTGCGGGTGACCAGCCGCCGGTGCCAGGCCAGCAGCGTTGCCGGGGTCACCGCGAACACCTCGCCCCACCGGCGGCGGGGGATCAGCCGGGACAGTGCCGCGAGCCACAGCCGGTCGGCCGGCTGGTAGCGGACCCGGCCGATCTGGCGCCGCAGCACCGCGTTCTCGTGCCCGAGCACCAGGAGCTCGGCCTCCTTGGACGCCTGACGCCGGGCCAGCATCAGGCAGCCGAGCAGACAGCGCACGACGAGGTAGACGACTGACAAGATCACTCAGCGATGATCCCAGCCCGGCTGGTCTGGCCAGGCCAGATCGAGTAATCGAGCCCTACACGGTGTCGACGTGGAAGAAGCCAGCCGCTGCGATCGTCTTGGCCTGGGCGGACAGGAACTGCTTCCAGCTGACGGCTGCGGGTCGTGGTGCGGGGTCGATGCCGGCGGCCCTGAGGATCTCCCAGATGGGGGAGGGCGCAATCTGGTGCCCCATCAGGCCCGTCAGCTCGCCGCAGATCCGCCGGTAACCCCAGGTCGGGTTGTCGCGGGCCATCTCCACCGCGATCCTACGATTGCCGGGCCGGCGCGGCGAACACCTCGCCCCACCGGCGCCGGGGGATCAGCCGGGACAGTGCCGCGAGCCACAGCCGGTCGCCCGGCTGGCAGCGGACCCTGCCGATCTGGCGGCGCAGCACCGCGTTCTCGTTGCCGGACCACCAGGAGCTCGGCGTCCTTGGAGACCTCACGCCGCGCCAGCACCAGCAGACAGCCGAGCAGGCAGCGCACGACAAGGTAGAGGACTGAGATTACGCCGCGGGCAGCTGGATGCTCCACGGCCACCCACCGGCAGAGCTGCCCATGGGCGCGAACCTCGGCGAGCAGCTAGCCGGAGAGGTTCCCGGGCAGCTGCACCGCGCTGTTGACCATCCGCGCGTAGACGATTGTCCCGCCGGGCTGCGGATGTATGCCGTCGCTCGACAGCAGGTAAGTACGGTTCTCGATCGTCTTGTGCCAGTTTGCCAGGACGACGTCCTGGTACCTGCGGGCGGCATCAGCGAGTGTGGCATTGACCTCGGCCTCCCACGGCCGCGCCTCGAACGTGTTCACCAGTACCAGGTGACGGTCCGGGCCGATCTCGGCGATGAGCTGGCGGATCTGCTCTGTCGTCACCGTCCCGTTAGTTCCGAGGCCTATTTCGCCGACGGCCGTCACGATGAGCCATGGACTTCATGTTCGCTTCTGGGCGTCAGCAATGCCGGGTGAGCAAACGCGACCGGAATGTGGCTCGCAGGAGCGCCGCCAGCTTGGTGCCTGGCTGCCGGCAGCTTGGCCTCGGCGTTCCGCGCCCGCGTAGGCCGTGCATGCGTCCCGCCCGCAGGGCCTGCCGTCCCGCTCGCGGCGATCTGCGGTAGCGATGCCGCGCTGCCTGATGTGCCGGCAGCCCCGCATCCGGCAGTGCCGGCAGCCGCCAGCAAGGCCAAGGGGATGATCAGTAACGTACCGCGCACCGAGAACCGCCTGGCCGCCAGCACAGAGTGAATGTTCCGGCCGGTGGCGGATATCAGCCGGTCTTCGGCCGCACAGAACCAGGCAATTGCTTTTCGCATCTCGTACGCCCCGCCGCAACTCGTTCAACACTCCGGACTCCGGGATCTAAATCTGGCCGGCCCGGTGCTGCGCAGCATGCTGCGGTTGGTAATGGGTCGGGCTGGCTTCGTCACGGGCTTCGTCTTCCGCAATGCGGGGCCGCAGCAAAGCCCCTGTGCCGCGCCAAACCCCGCACACCAGCTCTGAACTGGTGTTTTCTGCGATCGCTAGGCTGCTCTCCGATACTCGCTGATCAGGCCCTGGACGGCTTGTCTGCGCTTGATCCGGGCGGTCACCTTGATCGCCTGGCCGGGCTCGTGCAGCGGAGGTCTTTGTTCCCGCGCCTGGTGTGGCCGGTGATCGTTATAGTGCTGGGCGTACTCGGCCAGGATGTGCCGAAGGTGCTGTTCGCTGTGGATCAGCAGGTGGTCGAGGCACTCGGCCGGCGCACTCGCCGAGGTCCATGAGCAGGTTGCGGGCCTGCTGAGCGGTCCAGGCGCCGGTGGGGCTGGCGGTGACGCCCGGGATGTGCACCCGCCTGGTCTCGATCTCCATCAAGAAGAAGACGTACAGGCGTTTGAGGAACACGGTGTCAGCGTGCAGGAAGTTGCACGACAGATCCCGGACGCCTGGGAGGTCAGGAACCGCCGCCAGGTCGGTGACGCCCGGCGTAGTAATAGGACGAAGCGCAGGAGGCGCGTGTTCTGCCGGAAGTAGAAGTAGTTGAGACGGGGGCGTCCTCCTGGTGCGATTGTGCGGGCTTGGTGTCCCGGGCGCAACACAGGAGGACGTCCTATGAGCAAG
>DATIYI010000155.1:0-13023 GCA_035517695.1 Streptosporangiaceae bacterium | reverse complement strand
CCCCCCCCCCCCCACGACCGATGGCAACACCGCTGCGCCGGGTGCGGCGGATCGGCCACGTCGTGCTGGGCCTGCAGCTAGCGGTGTTTCTGGCGTGGAGCGCGATCCTTTATCGCCGTTTCGCGCTGACCGCCGACTTTTCGATCTACCACCAAGCGTGGTACCTGATCGCGCATGGCCACCTGGACCCATACGACACGGTGCAAGGCTTTCCCTTCTGGCAAAGTCACAGCGAGTTCCTGGTGTGGCCGCTGTCGCCGCTGTACTGGGTATGGCCACATGATGTGCTCCTGTTCTGGGCGATGGACGTCGGCGTCGCAGGGGCCGAAGTGGTGGTGTTCAGCTGGCTGTGCGAGACCGCGCAGCGGTCCCGGGCGGGCAAGGACGCGGCTTGGCTCGCCGGCGTCGGTCTCGTCCTCCTCGTCGTTAACCCGTGGATATGGTGGGCAGTCTCGTTCGGTTACCACCTGGAGGCGTTGGCCGTCCTGTTCGCCGCATTGCTGGCCCGGGATCTCGCCAGCGGCCGCCGTCGGACTTGGGCTTGGGTCGCCCCCCTGCTCGCGTGCGGCGACGTGGCCGGCATCTACCTCGCCGGGCTGGGGCTTGGGGGCGTGCTGGCCGGCCCGAGCTCGCGGTTGCGCGGAGCGGTCCTGGCACCTGTCGGCGTGGGTGCCGTGCTGCTCATCTCGCTCGTCCACGGCAACCAGAGCTCGCTGGAGGCGTACTATCAGCTAGCCGCTGCCGGACCCGTGGGCTCATCGCTCGGCCTGGCCGCGCTGATCAAAAGCATCTTCAGCCATCCGCTCGCGGTGCTGGGCACTTTGTGGGCGAAGCGTGTGGACCTCTTGGCCAACCTCGCACCGGCAGGGCTGCTAGGTTTCGCTTTTCCGCTGGTACTACCCCTCGCGCTCGCGGTCTTGCTGGTAGACACGCTGGCTCCTGGAGTGAACTTCGCCGAACCTCTGTTCCAGGGCCTGCCGATTTACGTCCTCCTGCCAGTCGGCACGGTGGCCGTGCTCGGTCGGCTTGCCCGGCGCCATCGCCGGGCAGCGCTCCTGCTGGCTGGCCTCGTCGCCGCGCAAGCGCTGGGCTGGGCGGCGGTGTGGGGGCCGCGGACAGCGGGCCAGTGGCTTCGGGTGCCCAGCGCCACGGCGGCAACACTGTCGGGTCTAGAGGCCCGCATCCCGGCCACGGCGGAGGTGATCGCCTCGCAGGGAGTGGCGGGCCGCTTCTCCGGCCGGGCTGACGCGCCAGTGCTGATCGAGCCTGGGACACTCCCGGTCGCCAACCGCGCGGACTGGTTCGTGATCACGCCGTGGGCGAGCATCGAGACCCAGACCACGGCCAGCGCGATGGCCTTTATCGGAGAACTGGCCGGCCCGCTGCACGCCACCCTCATCACGCACGCCCATGGGGTGTGGGCGTTCCGCTGGCGCCCGCCGCCGGGAGTGCGCACGATCACGGTGCCGGGCGAATCGGCTCCCCTCCCGGCCTGGGCCGCGCCGGCGTCGCCCGGTGCGATTGGCAGGCCCGTAATGACCGGGCCGATCGGCAGTTGGCATGTCACATCGGCCGGCGGCCAAGGGTACGTCACGGACGGGCTCGCCTGGCAGGAGCCGCCGGGCCGGTACCGGGCACTCGTGACCTTGTCCGCGACCGCGCCCGTCAACGTCGAGGTCTGGGACGACACCGGTCACGCGCTGCTGGGCCGACGGAGCATTCCCGCGACGACCGGCATCGAGTCGGTCGCCCTGGCGGCCGACGCCACCACCGCCTACCGTGCCAGCGCCTACTCCGGATGGGGCCCGTTCCGGGCGGACTTCGTCCAGCCGCCCCGGGGTGACCGCCTGGAGGTCCGGGTGTGGTCCCCGGGAAGCGGGACGGTGAACGTCTACAGCGCAGAACTCGCCAGGGCGGGTGGCACACGCCGCCAGCCGACAACCGGATCATGAGCCTGGCGAGGGACCAATGGGAAGCTGGAGGACTGGCCTTCGCCGCGCTGACAGTGCCGGTATTCCCGATGACGCCGAACCGCCCGATACGGCACCGCACGCGGGGTTCCGGCGGATCACCTTGGAGGATGCCGACGGGGACCAGGTAACGCCGCCGGTCCTGCCGGCGGTTCCGGGCCGCCCGCTGTTGGTCGCGTTGCTCGCGGCGACTAGGCCACGCCAATGGATCAAGAACCTGCTGGTCTTCGCCGCGCCGATGGCGGCGGGGGTGCTATCACGCCCGGTGGATATGGGCCGAGCGGGAGCCGCCGCGGTTATCCTGCTGGTCGCCTCAGCGGGCGTCTACCTGATCAATGACGTGATGGATGCCCCGGCCGATCGGTTCCACCCTGTCAAGCGGCGACGCCCGGTGGCATCAGGGGAACTGCCCGCTAAAGTCGCCGCCGCGGCAGGAAGCGCAGCGCTGACGCTGGCCCTTGCGGCGTCAGCGCTGCTGGCTGGTGCCGCACTGGCGATCGTCACCGCCGCCTACATAACGATATCGGTTACCTACTCTCTGTGGCTGAAGCGGCAGGCGGTGATCGATTTGGCCTGCGTGTCATCAGGGTTCGTGCTCCGCGCAGTGGCGGGTGGCGTCGCCACCGGGGTGGTGGTGTCACCGTGGTTCATCCTGGTCACCTCGGCGGCCGCGCTGCTGGTGGTAGCCGGCAAGCGAACCGCAGAGCAGGGGACGCTGTCGGCGGCGGCGCCTTCCCACCGCTCAGTGCTGGCCCATTACCCGGCGGCGTTCCTGCTAGCCGTTCGGATAATCGCGGCGTCGGTCGCCATCATCAGCTACGCGCTATGGGCGTTCGGGCGCTCCACTGACATCGGCATCCACTATGCCGATGAGGTCGCGTTCCAACTTTCGATTCTCCCATTTGTGTTGGGGCTTCTGCTGGTGGAGCTGACGGTGGAAGACGGCGGCGGGATGGCTCCGGAGGAGATGGCGCTGAGCAACCGGACGCTGCAGGTGCTCGGAATAGCGTGCGTGACCCTGATCGCGGTGGGTGTGTACAGATGACGAGCGTGACGACTGCGATCAAGCTGTGGTGGGCGCGGCGCTGGATGAGACGGCCTTTTTCCGGGCGACGATAATGTAGTGAGGGTAGGGGCTGTACGGGTGGAGCCGGCGACACTGTTCAATAAGGCATCCCGTTCGTTCGAGCATCGCTGCGACTTGTTCCGGTTCGCGGCACGCTGGGTCATCGCCCGATACCAGCCTGTCGTGGGCCCGGTTCCAGGCGTGTTTCCACGCTGGAGTTAGCGCGATATCCTTTATAATTAGCAAGCCATCCGGTCGTACGGCGTTCGTCATCCGCGCTATCGCCGCCGCTTGCTTCTCCCAGGCGATATGATGCAGAACGTCAATCGCCATTGCGGCGGAATATTCGTGGTCACCATCGATGACGGTGGCGTCGGCCACACCGAAGCAAACACGCGAATGGCGAACGGCACGCCTGGCGATGGCTATCCGTGCGGCCCGATTATCAGTACACATAAAACTAAGCTCGGGCAGACGGTCCGCAATGAAACACTCGATGACCCCAATTCCTGCTCCAATAGACAGGACATCACCCTTGAGGCCGGTAAGTGCGTCACACAGGGCGCCAACGGGTACAATCGCCGTGCGCACCGCAGCGTACGCAAAGGTTGGAGGTCCTGTAGTCCGATAGCGCCGGCATACTCGCCACGCTGATGCAATGGATTCCATCACGGCCCACTGCTCCCCCGTTATCACCTGTTCATCGGGCGGATGCCACTTGCGTCACGTTTGTCAGGAGCGTGCGGGCCGCATGGTGAACCCGCTGACGAGCAGCTTGCCCCGTCCGTTAACGGTCTCGGTTACTGTGAGGTCAAAGGTCCTCGGTTGCGCGGAGGCGCCGGTGGTGACCACGGTGGTCAGTGTCGCCCCCGCAGTCCGGTCACCCCGGACGCGCAGCGTGACGTCGAGGCGGCTGTCATCGGTGATCTCTTCGCCCCACAGGCCCGCTGCGGCAGATGTCGGCACCGATGGGGCGAGGCCTGCCCACCAGTTCCGCTGATTCTGGCCGGAACTGCGAATCACGCCGAAGTACGCGGCCAGCGCGGCGGCCTCGGCCCTGAGTGGCCCATTGCTCTGACGCCACGCCGACGAGGCTGACCCGGAGAAGCGCAGGACCCCCAGTGGGCCGTCATTATGGCCGATGTCGAGTCCCTGCACGGCAAGCCCCTTGGCGGCAGGCACGGTGAACGCGGGCGAGTCAGGCCACAGGGCCGACGGCGGGTAGCTCGGCGAGGTGGCGGTGAGCGTCGCGTAGACAAGATACCGGCTGCTGGTCGGATACAGGGCGTCGAGCGGATAGCACGTATCCAGGACAATTCTCGGGACGGCCAGGTTGTAGACCGGCGAGCCTGCCGCGACCACATGATGCGACGTGACGCGGTACATATAGGTGCGGCAAGGGGTAACGTACCGGATCTCGTCCTCGCGGGCGAGATCGTCGATGCGGGAGAACCAGGTCACGTCATGAGCGGCGAAGACGGCGGTGCCGAGGTGCCCGGGCCAAGTGCTCGCCGGTACGTGACCCACGGCGTCGTTCAGCACTGAGTCGCTGGTGCCCTCCTCCACGGGGGCCACTAGTCCAAGCACGGGGATCTCAAGCAGACCTCGCGGACCTGCGTTCCCACCAGCCGTGGTGTCGGCGCCAGCCCGTCGGCGGGTCGACCTGGCGTTACTGTCGCCGTCCGGGTAGCCGACCTGACCCTGGCAGCCCGCCCGGTTAGCCGCGGCCATCGCGCGGTGTACGTGCCGGATGAGACCAGCACCGTGTGCCGAGGAACTCTCGAGGAACCACCCGATCTGGGCCACGATCGCGATGGTCGCAGCGATACAGGCGACGCTCGCTACGAGAATGACCGGTCGCGCCCGGCGAAACCTGCTGATCTTCACCTGGACCCCGTATCCTGTGCTGAACCCGGATCTGTTCGTTCCCCTGTTCTCCCCCGCCCCTCATCCGATCCCTTCCCCTATACCCCCTTCCTTAAGCATGCGGTAACGGCTGAAAAGCTCTAGCTAATCTCCAGAAAGTTTAATCTGGCACCCCTCGGAAATAGACCTACGAACACTGTCGGCAGCCGCGGCAGGATGTTTCGTCACCTGCTACATCCGCTGGATACAGCAATAACCTGCCAGGGCATATTTAAGGCGATGAGTCGACCGCCCAAAATCAAGGTGTCCACATGGAACCGGCGAACACGTGATCACCTAAGGGATGCGAGCCCCGCTGGCGATAGCGGACCCGTGGTGGCCGCCGCAGGAGCAACGACCTGCCGAGGAGGCTGGAAGGCGCCTCCGGGCAAAAGGGGGGCTGTGGGGAATTCAGGACGCGGCATGCTGGTATGCCGACGGCGTGTCCTACAGTTGCTGCCACTCATCCTGGCAACAACAGGGGCCACGCGGCGACGTGCTGCGGCGCAAAGCGACGCCCTGCCGGTCCGCGGCGCCGACATCTCATTCACGCTGCAGGAGGAGTCCATCGGGACGACTTACTCGCTGGGCGGCGCCGTGGCGCCGATCGAGAAGATCCTGGCCGACGCGGGAGCCAACTTCGTTCGCCTGCGCGTATGGGTCGACCCGCCGCAGGGGTACAGCGATCTTGCCAGCGCCCTCGATCTGGCGCGCCGGGCCAAGCTAGTCGGTCTAAAAATCTTCCTCGACCTGAACTACTCCGATTTCTGGGCGGATCCAAGAAACCAATGGACCCCCCGCGCATGGAGCATGCTGGATCTGGACGCCTTGAAGCAGACGGTGCTCGACTACACCTGGCAGGTGCTCGGGGCGTTCAAGGCTCAGGGCACTCCTGTCGACATGGTGCAGATCGGCAACGAGGTGAACAACGGGATACTGTGGCCGACCGGGGAGATCTACGGCACCGGAGGGGAGAACTGGGCGCCGTTCTGCGCGCTGCTGGCAGCGGGCATCGCCGGAGCGCGGGACAGCGAAAGCGACGGTAACAGACTCCCCGTGGTCATCCACATCTTCGGGGACAACCGCGACGCCAGGTATTTTTTCGACCACATCCTCGAGGAAGGTGTGCTCGACTTCGACGTCATCGGGCTGACCTACTTCCCCTTCTGGAACGGCTCCCTGTCCAGCTTGCAGGCAAACCTGGCGGACCTGGGTAACCGCTACGGCAAACCGCTGCTTATCGTCGAGACGGCCTACCCTTGGGGACTCACGGGGGAGGGATGGTTTTGGTACGCCGACCAGCTCCCCGACGCATCGCTTTTTCCGCCGACGCCGAACGGCCAGCTGGCGTACTTCCAGGCGTTGCGTGGCCTGCTCGAGCAAGTGCCTGATGGCAGGGGCATCGGGTTCTTCGAGTGGGAACCTGGGTGGTTGCCCGGGGTGCCGAACGAGCCGGGAGGCGGCAATCCCTTCGTGGACCTGACGATGTTCGACAACCAAGGGGAGGCACTGCCCGCCCTGAACGAGGCTTTCCAGCCACCATCATGATCTGCGACCGGGCGCGCCCGGCGCCCAGGCGAGTGCGGGTGGGCGAAATACCGGCCCGGCATGTTCGCCTAAAAGTGCGCGGATCCCGTCTCCGTATCCTCCGTATCCTCGCGGTGCGGCAGTATTGCGACGTACCGTCTGTGCGGGCGAGTCTCCCGGCAGGCAACCGATTCGGGCCGGCCGATCGATGCCGCTACGGTCTTATTGGCCGTACCTGCCGCGAGGTCAGGTAGATTTCCTCCCTGTCGGCCAATTAAGTCATTTGCGGCGCACGCTTCCCCCGAATCGCTTACGTTCGCCAGCCGCTTCGACGTGCCAAGACCACCTCCATGAAGATCCGGTATGTGCCTTACCGCCGGATTGCCCTTTCCGCTCGATCTTTTTGGACGGCTGCGATCAAAGGTCGTGGTTTCTCGTCTCCGCTAGTGGGGATAAGGACCGTGATCACCACGACCCAAATGATTTCTCGTGCTTGCCCCAGCCGGCCCCCGGGGCAGCCACGATCCAGCGGCTCCCGTGATCGTCGGCTAATACTGAACTCCGGATTGTCGCTAATACTGAACTCCGGCTGGAGCACTCGCGGCCAAGGATCGCTTAGGGGGAGAGCGATGCACATCGTCGTGACCGGGGGGTCGGGCTTTCTTGGCTCACACCTATGTGACGCACTCATCCGGCGCGGCGACGTCGTCATCTGCGTAGACAATCTGTCGAGCGGAAAGCTGGACAACATCGCCGACCTTATGGGCCACCGGCGATTCCGCTTCGTCGAGGCCGATGTCTGTGCCGGGCTGGATCTGCCGGGGTCTGTCGATGTCGTCGCGCACCTCGCGAGCCCTGCCTCGCCCCCGGACTACCTGCGGCGTCCCCTCGACACGCTCGCCGTCGGAAGCCGGGGCACCGAGAACGCGCTGCGTCTCGCGGTGCGCTCGCGGGCCCGTTTCGTGCTGGCGTCCACCAGCGAGGTCTACGGCGATCCGGTGGAGCATCCCCAGCATGAGAGTTACTGGGGAAACGTCAATCCCATCGGCCCGCGCAGTGTTTATGACGAGGCTAAGCGATACGCCGAAGCGGTGACGATGGCGTACCGCCGCCACCATAATCTCAACACCGGAATCTTTAGGATCTTCAATACCTACGGCCCCCGGATGCGCCCGGACGACGGCCGCGTAGTCTCCAGCTTCATCGCCCAGGCGCTCAACGCGGAGCCGCTGACAATTTACGGTGACGGCACTCAAACCCGCAGTTTCTGCTACGTGGACGATCTCGTGTGCGGCATCATCGCGATGATCGACTCCACGGAGGCAGGACCGATCAACATTGGAAACCCGGAAGAGCGCACGGTCGGGGAGCTCGCCGAACTTATCTTGAAGATAACCGGGTCGCCTTCGAACCTGGAGTACCACCCGCTGCCCACCGACGACCCAGCCCGGCGCAAGCCCAACATCACTCTCGCCTGGGAGCAACTCGGCTGGCGCCCGGTGGTGGACACCGAGGATGGCCTAAAACGGACCGTGGATTTCTTCAAGTCCCGGGTCGAAAGCACCCGCATTGCTGCCGCCGCCCTGAGCGGTGGCTAGTCGACCGGCAGCCGGTTCGCGGGATTGTTGCGCAAACGTCGGCGTCTGGTTGATATACGGCGGCACGTAGAGCCGTCCAAAGAATAACGCGAGTACTCCTGAAGCGCCTGATTCAGGCCGCCGCAGGGAAAGGGGGTCTTCAATGACTGAGGGGTCGACGGTCCTGGTAACCGGGGGCGCCGGTTTCGTTGGTAGTCACACGTGCCTCGAGCTGCTCGACCGCGGCTACGAGGTTGTGGTCGCCGACAATTACTCCAACAGCTCACCTCGCGCCCTTGACAGGGTGCAGAAGCTCGCCGGCCGGCCGCTGCGGGCATACGAGGTAGACATCCGTGACCGTGACTCTCTCGGTGAGGTATTCGACGGTCATTCGATAGGCGCAGTAATTCATTTCGCCGGGAAGAAGGCGGTCGGGGAGTCCATGGAGATTCCGCTCACGTACTACGACGTCAACGTCGGTGGCACCGCCGTGTTGTTGCGGTCGATGGAGGCGCATGGTGTACATCAGTTGGTCTTCTCGTCCTCGTGCTCGATATATGGCAAAAACGACTCGCGCATGCTGGGTGAGGACATGGCGGCCAACCCGGCGAATCCCTACGCGCGCTCGAAATGGATCTGCGAGCAGATAATGGCCGATGCGTGCGCCCGTTATAGCGAGCTGAGCGTGGTCGCGTTGCGCTACTTCAACCCCGCCGGAGCCCATCCGACCGGCGAGCTAGGCGAGGACCCCAAGGGTGTGCCGAGCAACGTGATGCCTCAGCTGGCGCAGGTCGCCATCGGCCGCCTGGACGAGGTCGCCATATTCGGGTCCGACTACCCGACGCCCGATGGGACCTGCATTCGTGACTATGTCCACGTCGTCGACGTTGCCGAAGGGCATTGCCTTGCCCTTGAGCACCTCGCGGACGCGACCGGCATGCGCGTTTTCAACCTCGGCTCGGGAAAAGGCGTCTCGGTGCTCGGGCTCCTCGCCGCGTTCGGCGAGGCGTGCGGCATCCCGCTGGCACACCGGCTGGCGGAGCGGAGGCCCGGGGATGTGGCCTGTCTCGTCGCTGATCCGGGGCGCGTCAAGGCGGCGTGGGGCTGGCGGGCTACCCGCGACCTCGCCGCCATGTGCGCGGACGCTTGGCGCTTCCAGGAACTGAACCCGACCGGCTACGGGATCTGACGTTCGCCGCCCCCGCGCGACTATTTGTGAGGACAGATCATTATGCGAATCACCGTCATTGGCACCGGATACCTCGGTGCGGTGCACGCGGCCTGCATGGCCGACATCGGCCACGAAGTGCTTGGCGTCGACGTCGACGCGGCCAAAATCGAGGCCCTGGCCGCCGGCCGGCCGCCATTCCATGAGCCCGGGCTCGGCGCCGTCCTGACCCGCAACGTCGAAACCGGCCGCTTGCGGTTCTGCACATCGCTCGCCGCGGCAGCCGCGTTCGGTGACGTGCACTTCGTCTGCGTCGGCACGCCGCAAGAGCCAGGCTCCAACGCCGCGGATCTGCGTTACGTCGACGCCGTTGTCGACGGGCTGGCGCCGCAGCTGCGGGCTGGCGCGCTCGTCGTCGGCAAGTCCACCGTCCCCGTCGGCACCGCCGACCGGCTCGTCGAGCGGATCCGCGTGCTCGCTCCCGCCGGTGCGGCGGCCGAGCTGGCCTGGAACCCCGAGTTCCTCCGTGAGGGCTTCGCCGTGCAGGACACCCTGCACCCCGACCGGCTGGTCGTCGGGGTCACCTCCAAACACGCCGACACCGTGCTACGCGAGGTTTACGCACCGATCCTCGACACGAGCCGCACCCCATGGATCTCGACCAACCTCGCCACGGCGGAACTCGTCAAGGTCGCGGCCAACGCATTCCTCGCGACCAAGATCTCGTTCATCAACGCGATGGCCGACGTGTGCGACGCTGCGGGCGGTGATGTGACGACGCTGGCCGATGCGATCGGTTGCGACCCACGGATTGGGCGCCGGTTCCTGTCGGCCGGTGTCGGGTTTGGCGGCGGTTGCCTGCCGAAGGACATCCGGGCGTTCATCGCCCGGGCCGGGGAGCTGGGCGTCGGTGAGGCGCTGAGCTTCTTGCACCATATTGACGAGATCAACACGCGGCGCCGGCAGCGCGCCGTGGACGTGGCGCGGGAACTGGCCGGTGGGACGTTCCTCGGTCGCAACATCGCGGTCCTTGGCGCTGCGTTCAAGCCGGACAGCGACGACGTCCGGGATTCTCCGGCCCTGAATGTGGCCGCCACCCTGCAGCTGCACGGCGCCCAGATCCGTGTGCACGACCCTGCCGCGATGGACAACGCGCGCGCGCTGTTCCCGACGCTCGAGTACGCACCGGACGTGGAGAAGGCCTGCGAACGCGCGGACTTGGTGTTGCACCTGACCGAGTGGCGCGACTACCGCGAGCTGGACCCGAGCGTACTGGCGGGGTTCGTCCGGCAACCCCGGCTTCTTGATGGCCGCAACGCGCTCGATGCGCAGACGTGGCGCGCTGCTGGCTGGACCGTGCGCACTCTCGGCCGCGCATACAGCTGAAACACCACGGTCCTTGAAACGCAACGGTCCTTGAAACACCACGGCCCTCACGTAGTAAACGCACGCACACCGCGCGGCCCAATGAGCCGAGGAGAACGAGTGATCACTAGCCGACCGCACCGTCAGCTGGCCGGGGGCGCGTCGCTCGACCGGACGCTGGGGGCTGTCGCGATGGACATCCACCGGCTATCCGCCGGGAATGTTCGGAAGATCACGCGGAGCGGCCCCGTGCTCGCCCCGATACCGGTGCGACGCCGCTTGCGCGACAGGTCGTTCACGCCCATCCTGGGCACGTTTGACCGGCTGGCCGTCGCCGGTCTGACGACTGGCTGGGCGGTCTGCCTGGCCGCCTTCTGGGGGTGGTGGCTGGAACCGGTTCACCGCGTCGGTGTCACGGGCCTGGTGGCCAACAGTGCGGTCCTGCTGTACGTCCTGTGTTATCCGGTTTTCTTCGTTCTGAGCGCCAATCGGCTGCGAAACGTCCGCCCGTCGGTTCCCGTGCCCTCGCTCCGGGTCGCCTTTGTCGTGACGCGGGCGCCGTCCGAGCCCTGGGACATGGCCAGGTCCACGCTGTCCGCGATGCTGGCCCAGGATTTCCCGCTCCCTTACCACGTGTGGTTGTGCGACGAGCAGCCGTCCGCGGAGATCTTCGACTGGTGCGCCGCCCATGAGGTCGGGATTGCCACCCGTCACGGTGTGGAGATCTACCACCGCGACGCCTGGCCGCGGCGAACCCGCTGCAAGGAGGGGAATCTCGCCTACTTCTACGACCACTGGGGGTACCGCTACTACGACGTCGTCGCCCAGCTCGACTGCGATCACCGCCCCGTGCCGACCTACCTGGCCGAAATGGTACGCCCGTTCTCCGATCCAGCGGTCGGCTACGTCGCGGCGCCCAGCGTGTGTGACGCTAACGCCGACGGCTCGTGGTCAGCGCGGGGCCGTCTGCACCGGGAGGCGAGTTTCCATGGGCCACTCCAGCTAGGTCACAGTGCTGGATGGGGTCCGCTCTGCATAGGTTCGCATTACGCTGTCCGGACGCAGGCCCTGCGGGACATCGGTGGCATCGGCCCAGAACTAGCCGAGGACTTCTCCACGAGCTTCCTGCTGAACGCGGCCGGCTGGCACGGTTCGTTCGCCATCAATGCTAAGGCGCGCGGCGATGGGCCCAATACATTCTCGGCGATGCTGGTCCAGGAGTTCCAGTGGGCGCGGAGCCTGACCACGGTCCTGCTGGGGCTGGTGCCGCGCAATCTCTGCCGGCTTCCCTGGCGGCTGCGGTTCCGCTTCCTCTACGCATTGTTGTATTACGTGCTGCTCGTCACTACTACTCTCGGCGGGCTTGCCCTCGCACTCACTGCGGCAGTGACCGGACGGCCGTGGATCAACGTCAACTACGTGGCCTTTTTGCTGCGCTGGTGGTCGATCTCGATCTGGCTGGTGCTGATCACCCTTCTGCTCCGGCGCCGCGGCTTGCTGCGACCGCGGAATGCGCCAATTCTGAGCTGGGAGAGCTGGCTGTACACCCTCACCCGATGGCCCTTCAATGCGTTGGGGATCTGGGCGGCGGCCAAGCAGCGCCTGCTGCCCCGGGCGGTCACGTTCAAGGTGACGCCGAAAGCGGCAGGTGGCTTGGAGCGCCTGCCGATCCGGCTCATTGTCCCTTACGTTGCGATCAGTGTCGCGTCGTCCGCGGCCGCGCTCGTGGGCGAGGCGACTAACAACGCCGCGGGATACGTCTTTCTCAGCCTTTTGGGCGGGGCCATGTACGCGCTCGTATCGGTGGCGGTACCTGTCCTGCACGCATCGGAAGCCGCTGCCCACGCCGGGGTGAGGGTCAGCACTGCCTTGTGGCGGACGAGCCGCGGCCCTGTGGTGATGGCTTCAATCGTGCTCGTGCCGCTCGCATGGGCCCTGGCCCAGTATCCGGCCTATGCGCTACGCGTCTTCGGTTGGTGACAGCCCGCGGCGACCGTGCGGGGCCTTCCAGTCAAGCTCCGGGCCGATGGGCACGATACGCGCGGGATTTAGCCGCGGGTGCGTCACGAAATAGTGCCGCTTGATGTGGTCGAAGTCGGTCGTTTCCCGAAGCGGCGGCAGCTGGTACAAGCCACGCGTGTACGCCCACAGGCTGGGGTAATCGACCAGGCGCCGCAGGTTGGTCTTGAAATGAGTCACGTAGACGAGGTCGAACCTGGCGAGCGTCACCCACAGCCGGATGTCGGCGAACTGGCGTCCCCGCTTCGCGGCGGTACGCGCCGTAGGGGCCGTAGGTGTCGAAGTCAACCGGTCCTGCCACGTTCACGGTGCTGCCCAACGCTCATCCTCTGGGCGGGGTGGTGGAACCGTGGTGCACGCTTGTCACCAGGCTATCCAGCTTGTGTGCGCGCTCGACGCGGCCGATCTGCCGCGCGCCCGTTAGCG